>JAUUYD010000013.1 GCA_030590585.1 Spirochaeta sp. | reverse complement strand
TGCAGAGCCTTGCCGGCAAAGGAGCCGGTATTATTATGGTCTCTTCTGAACTGACGGAAATCATGAACATGAGCGACCGCATCGAAATCGTCTACGACGGCCGCATAGTCAAGGAATTCGCCAAAGGCGAAACCGACGAGGAAGAGGTGATGGAATACTCTCTCGGCCTCCGTGAAAAAGGAGTTCCCGCGTGAAAAGCCTCAATATCAAGCACATCATGAAGAATTACGGGATTGTTATCGCGTTCTTCTTCATCTGTGTCGTTCTGTCAATCCTCTCGCCAGTGTTCCTCACCAAAATCAATATTATCAACATCGTCAGGCAGACATCCATTTACGGCATCATGGCCGTCGGCATGACCTTCGTCATACTCACCGGAGGCATCGATCTCTCGGTGGGATCGCTGCTTGCCATATCAGGCGTCGCCTGTGCCGGGATGCTCCGGGCGGGATACGGTCCATTCCCGGCTTTCGTGGTGACTCTAGTTGTAGGATCCTTCTTCGGCCTGGTGAACGGGTTCATCATCAATGCCGGTAAAATAACTCCCTTTGTCGTCACTCTCGGGATGATGAGTATCGCCCGGGGCCTCACGATGATATACACCCGGGGCTATCCCATCTCCGGGTTCGACGAGAACTTCCGGAAGATCGGAGCCGGCTACTTCATCGGCATCCCGATTCCCATAATCATCTTTATCGTAACTGTAGCCCTGGCCTGGCTCATCCTCACCCAGACCCGATTGGGACGTTACACCTACGCTATAGGCGGCAATGAGGAAACGGTACGTCTCTCAGGGATCAGCGCCCCGTTCTACAAAACCCTCATCTACGGTATTTCAGGGCTCACGGCAGGAATCAGCTCTCTCATCCTCACCTCCCGCCTGAATTCCGCCGAACCCATCGCCGGAACCGGGTATGAGCTTGACGTCATCGCTGCCGTGGTAATCGGCGGCACCAGCCTGATGGGCGGCCGCGGGGCCATATGGGGTACATTCATCGGCGCCCTGCTGATCGGTGTTATCAACAACGGAATGAATCTTCTTGGTATTTCAGCATACTTTCAGCTTGTCGTAAAAGGTATCATCATCATCGGCGCCGTTCTGTTGGACCGGCTCCGGGATTAATAAACTATAAATCATCAGGAGAATCTCATGAGTAAATCAATCATTCAGCAGGCATTCGATTCAGGTAAAGGCATACTTCGTCTGACTCCAACCTGGGTACCCCGGGTTTTCTGTATCCCGGGAAGGCGTATTAAACTTCATCCCGACGATTACTATGCCCTGGGCGGTAAAAGAGGCGGCATCGACGAACGATGGTTCTCTTCTACCACTCCGGCCGACAACGGTCCGGACACAAGTGAAAATGAGGGCCTGAGCTTCGTGGTATTCGAAGATGGAGGAAAAACAGAGCAATTCCTGCTCCGGGATGCCGTTGATGAACTTAAAGAGGAACTCATCGGCAAGAGACTCTGGGATACCTATGGAAAATGGCCGATGTTTTCCAAATTTTTCGACAACCAGGGTCCCCTCCCCCACCACATCCACCACCGGGATGAACACGCCGCACTTGTTGGAGAGATGGGAAAACCCGAAGCCTATTACTTCCCGCCTCAACTCAACAACCACGGCGGAGATTTCCCCTACACCTTCTTCGGCCTGAATCCCGAAACCACCCGGGAAGAAGTTAAACAGACCCTGATGAACTTCAACAAAGGGGACAACGGCATCACCAACCTGGCTCCGGCCTATAAACTGGTACCCGGTACCGGATGGAACGTAGCCCCGGGTATCCTTCATGCCCCGGGAAGCCTCTGTACATACGAACCTCAAATGGCCGCCGATGTGTATGCCATGTATCAGTCTTTGGTTAATGACCAGATAATTGATGAGTCACTACTCTGGAAAAATACACCTGAGGATAAGATCGGCGACTTTGATCATCTGGTGGATGTCATCGACTGGGAACTGAATATCGATCCTTTGTTCTATGAGCATAACTTCATGTCCCCCATTCCCGTTTCACCACCTGAAGAGATGGACGGTTACGTTGAAAACTGGGTTTGTTATAAAACTGCAGCATTCAGCGCCAAGGAACTCACAGTCAAACCCGGCAGTACTGTCACCATCAGGGATGCTGCCGCTTATGGAATCTACGTTATCCAGGGTCATGGCCGCTTCGGCGAATGGGAGATTGAGACACCGGCTCTAATCCGTTATGGTCAGCTGACCAACGATGAATTTTTTGTCAGCGAACAGGCTGCAAAAAACGGCGTAAAAATTACCAACAACTCGAAATGCGACGATCTTGTGATCCTCAAGCATTTCGGCGCGGGTAATCCCGACCTGACCGTCGACGACTGGCGAGCATAGACAAAGGTATATAATATGAATAACCTATTAGGCATCCATTACGGCAGTTTCGTCAGCGATTGGGGTGAAGATCAGCTGCCCATCATCTCAAAAGTGAAGGAACTCGGCTTCAACCTTTTTGAATTCGGTGCACCCTGGCTGGTGGAACAGAGCGATTCAAATATCCAAGCGTTCCGCAAAGAAGCCGAATCTAATGATATGCAGATTGTCTTGAGCCTTGGACTATCCACAGCCCAGGACATCAGCTCCAATGACGCATCTGTGCGAAAAGTTGGTATGGACTTTCTTACCAGACTGGCCAGGTCCATGGCGAAAGTCGGAGCCGGTATGTGCAGCGGCATAGTCCACGGAGCCTGGAACAGTAAAATCAGCCTATATGAAGAAAAAGCTGCCCGATGGGACAACAGTGTCAAATCCATGAAGGAAATCTGCAAAGTGTTTGACTCGGAAGGCGTCATCTTCAATGTTGAAGTAGTAAACCGTTTCGAGAACTTTCTGGTGAATGACTGCGCTGAAGCAATGAAATATCTCGATGAAGTGGATTCACCACAGCTGGGTATCCACCTTGATACCTTCCATATGAATATTGAAGAAGATTCCATGGTGGCTCCCATCCTCCTGGCCGGCGACAGGCTGAATTACTTTCACATCGGAGAGAACAACCGTAAATTCCCCGGTTTGGGTACCATGCCCTGGAAGGAAATATTCACCGCTTTGAAGCTTGCCGATTACCAGGGCGGCATCTCCATGGAACCCTTTGTCCGCCCCGGGGGTGAAGTGGGATCGGCGGTCAGTCTGTTTAGAGATCTGATGTCTCTGGAAAATTATGAGGATGACATTCGCAATTCAGTGTCTTTTGTCCGTTCGTTGATGGCATAAACTATAATCGGCAGCGACTGTTTCACCCGAGCTTGTTTCGCCATGTTAGAATAAGCTGGAGAGAACCTTAAGAATAGAAGAAACGGCTTGAAACTGTCAGCAGGGAAATACAGTATTATCCTCAGCTTTCTCGCAGTTCTGTATTCCTGTGCAACCCCGCCACAACCGCCGCCGCCTGCAGATATGATTCCCCCGGAAGAGATTACCGGACTGTTTGCCGGACGCAGCGGTTTTAAGGATAAAGGTGTAGCTATTGAAATCCGATTCTTCCCCTCCAGTGTATCCACCGGCGGAACCGCTCATATCAGGGCATTCTGGGAGGAAGACAATCAGGGGTTTTCCGAAATCGGAAAGTACAAATACTCAGCGGAATCAGGGTATTTAACCCTTAAGCTCTCAGCTGATTCCGTCATCAATGGATTTACAACAACAGTCGAAGGCGGTAATCCTCCAGTCTTCAGCACCGACGGCATACGATTCATCCATAAACCGGAAACAGATCTCAAAAAAATTGACGTTGAACCTGATGATATTGCCGGTATCTGGGTAATGAATTACGAATTCGATGGGGAGCCGGTAAAAGTCACGTTGGTAATTGACCCCGTAGCTGTGTTTTCAGAAGTGACCCATTACAATGATGACGATGAAGATCTCATATACGAGGGACATTATCAACTCGATGGAAAAACAGGCCTGATCACCTTTTTCTATTCACCGGGACCGGAATCCGGTTATACGGGGTTTTTCAACCGGGAAAAAGAGTCAATTTATACCCGGGAGGGTGATTTCCATCGGCTATAATAGAAGAACATGAGGAACTGAATGAAAAAACCGAAATCTATTGCTGAACATTTTGCCCTGCTGCCCATACTGCTGCTGTTACTGCTGCCTCTGATACTCTCCGGCTGCCTCACGTTCTTTCAGAGAAGTCCCCGGTATGTTGAAGGAAGCAATATTGAAATCCTGACCGACAATGAAGGTGATGAATATTATGCAGCCAGTATCGGGAAATCAAAGACAACAATCATCGACGCCGTTCTCAGCGACAGGGGAGATTACAGCATCAGCTATACCTACATTGACTCACACTGGCTACTGGTAGAAGTACTGATAGTCGATACCGACTGCTGCCTGAACCGTCTGAATCCGGATAATCCCATCAGGAAAGATGACGATCAGGGTACGGTAATTGAGACCGACAGTATCCGGATTTCCCGTAATCTGTTTGTACAGATACTCGAATCCGATAATCCGGTGATATCCATCAAAGGTGAGCAGGGAACAGTCATTGTTGAAATTGGAAAAGAGAGTAAAAAGAACCTGCAGGAGCTGCTGGATTATGGAGAAACACTGTTTCCGGGAAATTAATGGTATGATTGATACATGAAAAGGCGTTTTCTTATACCCATTCTGATAATTCTGATTCCCATAGCTGGATTCTTGTTGTTCCTGACAGCCGCGCAGGTACTTCGTTATCGCCCGGCATCCATAAAGCAGCTGGAGGCTGATCCCGGAACAATCCCCGGTGAACACGGGGTAGTTCCCACCGAAACGGCATTGAGGATTCTGAACTGGAATATCGGATACGCAGGTTTGGACGCGGGAAGTGATTTTGTTATGGACGGCGGCACTCAAGGCCTGCCGGAAAGCCGAGGTCAGGTTGAAAAAAATCTGCAGGGAATCACCACTCTGGTAAAAAACCAGGAAGCTGAATTCTACCTGTTCCAGGAAGTAGACCTCCGCTCTAAACGCAGCTATAAAATTGATCAGACTGAGATACTCCGCTCTTTAAAACCGGCTTTCATCAACCGCTTTGCCATGAATTTCAAGGTGTTCTTCATCCCCTTTCCGATTTACCAACCCATCGGCCGGGTGCGCAGCGGACTGCTGACTCTCAGCCAATATGAACCTGCCGGCGCAGAACGGCACCAGCTCCCGGGAGATTACTCCTGGCCTACCCGGCTCTTCATGCTCCGACGATGCATCAGTGTATTGACATTCGAAACAGACATCCCCGGTCGTATAATGTATCTGGTGAATGTTCACCTCTCGGCCTATGACGATGGAGGGATGCGTAAAGGGGAGCTGGAATATGTCAAAAACTGGATGATGGAACTCTATAAAGAGGGACATTACATCATTCTGGGAGGTGACTGGAACTCCCTGTTTCCCGAAGTTGGATTCGATGATTTTACACCCTACACCACCACCGAAGAAAACCTCTTCTGGATTCAAAAGATTCCCGACAACTGGACCCCTGATAATTGGCAATGGGGTTGGGATCCGGAAGTTCCCAGCTGCAGAACCCTGGACAAACCCTACACTGGAAACGAAAACTTCCGCACAATCATCGACGGCTTTCTGGTATCACCCAACATCAGGATTCAAAGTATCCGGACTTTTGATGAAGACTTTGCCTATTCGGACCATAACCCGGTCAGTTTGGATTTTCAGCTTCTGCACTGACATTGCACACATAGTGTGCTACACTATTATAGTGCAGGAGGAGCCATGACCAAAAATATTACTTTGCGAATGGATGAGAATCTTTTAAAAGAAATAAAACACATCGCTGTTGAAGAGGATCTGTCTGTTTCAGCCTGGATTACAAGGCTTGCCAGGCTGACAATCAGCAAGAATGCCCGGTATGAAGAATCTAAAATATTTGCGATTGAAGCCATGGAAAAAGCCGGTGATTATGGCGGAAAAACATACAGCCGTGATGAACTTCATGAACGTTGAAATTTTCATTGATACAAATATTCTTGTCTATGCTCACGATAGCAGTGAGACAAAGAAACACGATATCGCAAAGGCTTTAATATCGAAAATCTGGAATAACAGAAACTCTGCCGCTATCAGCATTCAGGTTCTCCAGGAGTTTTTCACCACCATGGTCCGCAATGGAGGCGACCCGGAATTATTCCGTAAAATCGCTGAAAATTACATGCACTGGCAGGTAGTGGAAAATACCCGGGCTTTACTGACAAAAGCATTTGATATCCGGGAACAATATCAACTTTCATTCTATGATTCCAACATCATTGCCGCCGCTCAATTATCGGGAGCCGAGCTTATTTGGACCGAAGATCTTAACACTGGCCAGAATTACGGCAGCGTGACAGCCGTAAACCCTCTCCAGGCACAATGAGGCAAAAAATGACCGTGAAACATAACTGGCCCCAATCCCTCTCCCGTCTTGAAGCCATCCGCCAATCCGACCCCGGGCTCTTTGCCGTGGCCCTCCACGCCTTCATCGAAGGAGAAGCCGGTCGTGCTCTGGAAAGTACCCGGGACATGAACTTCCGGGAAATCATCCAGGCCTGGTGGCGGAATCACAGAAATGACATCGCGCCGAAGCTTCCAGAAGATAAGGAAGACGACCTCTGGTCTGTACTCATCGCCATTGCCGCCGAGCACCGCCTTACCAATCCGGTGCGCCACCGTTTCGCCCGCCTCGCTCCTGAAGAGGCCCGGGGGGTTACCTGGAACTTCCTGCGTCTTGGGGATTATGCCGGTTGGTCTGCACTGCCCGAAGCCAAGCCCCTCCGCTCCTCTCTGGAATCCTGGGATGAGCGAATTTCGGCTGGCGAAGATACCCATCTGGCGGATTTGAAAATCAATTTTGCTGACCTCCAGAGCCGTTCGGCAGAACTTCTCTCCCAGCGCCCCGGTATTGAAGCCAAAGAGTGGGAAATCCTCACCCTCAAGAGGCGGCTATTGGACATTGAGGCCGCCCCGGGGAGCGGCCTCACCCCGACGGAACCCGCCTCACAGACCGACCCGGCCGCAGCTTTTCTCTCAGATATCCGCCGCCTTCGGGCTGAAATCGACAGCAGCGCTTACCGGCGCTATATCGACTCTCTCTCACGGTTCAGCCTCACCGCCAGAACCCGGCGGGATTTCGAGAAGCACCTGGTGCGCCTTACCCCCGAACAACACGAAGCCCTGGCCGATTTCAGCACCGACAGTGACATGCTCATCACCGGAGGTGCCGGAACCGGGAAAACCCTGGTGCTTCTTGAGGCACTTTCCCGGACCCTGAAAAAGCGTTCCCCGGAGCTGGACATGGGTCAGCCAACAAAAACCACCCTGGTTACCTTCACCAAAACCCTGGTGAAATACGACCGCTACCTGGCCGGCTTGATGGCCCCGGGTACAGTCTATGAAGCCGATCTTGAGTCATCGGAAACCTTCTTCTGGAAAAAACTCTGCCTCAAAGAACCCAAACACGTGGTGGATTATCAGCTCCTCCGGGACATGATGGCTGAAGTGAATCTGACAGGGGTACTCTCGAATGCCGAACTCTGGATTGAAATCGAGGAGTTCCTCTTCGGTCTGAATGTGAGCCAGGAGGAATACCTGGAAGCCGCAGTTCCCCGCCGGGGTTTGAAAACCCCGCTGAACCTCAAAGAACGTGAAGCAGTGTGGTCTATCCGGGAGGAAATCGAAGAGCAGATGCTCCTCAAGGGCCGGTATTCCAAGCATTACGCCCGGTTGCGCCTTCTTCACTGGCTGTCGGAAGACGACTCAGGACTCCGTACCCATGAACATCTTTTCGTCGATGAAAGCCAGGACATGTCCGCCGTGGAACTCATGTGCCTCAAAGAACTTGCCGGGCGTTCCCTGATAATGGCCGGGGATACGGGTCAGTCCATCTACGGTTTTATCAACCCCTACCGCCGGGCCAATCTGGAACTCTCGCAGAAACAGATCCGGCTGTTAAAAACCAACCACAGGAACACCATCCCCATTCACAAACTGGCCGAATCCTGGCGCCGGGGAGGTTTGACTCCCGGAGAGAGTCCGGGACCCGAATCCTATCCCTTCAGGGAAGGTCCCGATCCTGAGATTCACCAGATGGATAACCCCGAGGCACTTGCCGATCTCCTGACCGCCAAGGTGAGAATGTATATATCAGACCTGGGCTACGATCCTGAAGCCCTGGGGATACTCTGCGCCCGTTCGAGTCATCTGGAGATGATGAGTGAAAAACTCAGCTCCGCCGGATTTGACTCGGCGCTTGTAAAAGCCGGTGACTTTGACTTTGCCCGGCGTGGAGTTGTACGGCTCTCAACCCTGCATTCCTCCAAAGGACTGGATTTCCCGGTAGTACTGATGTATCTGCCCGAACTGCCCCCGGCCAGGGAAATTGATCCGCCGTACCAGGACAGGCTGTACCGGAATCTGCAGTATGTGGCCATAACCCGGGGAATGGACGCGGTGGAGATTTTTACAAACCGGGCAGTCGGCTCAGGTTTTTAAGATACAAGACCGGTACATTGCGCTTGGGAATCGATCGCATTCCACAGCTCTATCGGTACGAACGCGCAGATTTCCTGCTTTATCCGATGAAATATCTATTTTAGGTGCGTTCATGCCGTTTACTTGATTTTACCCGGGGAATCACCGATAATATGCTCGTACGCACCGATTGGAGGTTCCATGGAAAGAGCAGTAATTAACAATACAGGCCTTCTCGGTGAGATAATCAGGCAGGAACGCCGGGAGCAGCAGCTCACTCAACAGGATCTGGCGGACACCGCCGGAGTGAGTGTGAGATTTCTGGGAAGCCTGGAACGAGGTAAAAACAGCTGCGAAATCGGAAAAGTTTTTTCAGTACTTCAGATTCTGGGAATTTCACTTCATCCCCGTTTCCCGGGAGATGAATCGTGAGTATCCCACTGGAAGTTCATTACCGGGATAAAATTGCCGGCCGCATTATCACTGATGATGATGGAAGAATGTCATTTGAGTATAACGATACATGGCGTTACTCAGCAGAAAGTTTCCCACTTTCCGTCAGCCTCCCACTCAGTGGAGACTGGACCCGGGGCCGGGAAGACCATCAATGGTTTGCCAACCTCCTGCCGGAGGGACCGGCACGAGAGTCCCTTGGCCGGAGTCTGGGCATCAGTATCGATAATGATGCAGCGTTCCTGGAACGTATCGGAGGCGATTGTGCAGGGGCAATCCGGATAATCCCGGAGGGTCAGGAAAAAAGAGAAGAAGACGGATACCTGGCAGTGTCGTCAGAAAACCTGAAACAGCTGTCAAAAAGCAGAGCAGGAATGGGGCTCATCCGGCTTTCTCTGGCCGGTGCTCAGGATAAGTGGACGGTAAAATGGGACGGAGAGAGGATATTCCTTCCCGTCGGGGGAGCTCCAAGCACCCACATCATAAAATTCCCGGGTGAGGGGTTTCCCGGTCTGGCATACAACGAGGCCTTTACCATCCGTCTCGCAGGTCTCTGTGGACTTCCGGTGATAGATGCCAGTCCATTTGGTGACTGGCTTATAACACCCCTTTATGATCGAATTACCGATAACAAGGAGATACGGCGGATTCATCAGGAAGATTTCTGCCAGGCCCTGGGTCTCTCATCATATAACAAATACCAGTCCGAGGGAGGTCCGTCTCTCGCCGATTGTGCCGATCTCATCCGCCGTCATCATACCCGGCCGGCCATCGATCTCCGGCTTCTGGTCCGCTGGCAGATTTTCAACGTTTTATCAGGGAATGCCGACGGGCATGCCAAGAATATAGCCCGCCTTCTCGACAGTCCCAAAGGGCATATGGCACCCTTCTACGATCTGGTGTGTACAGCCGCGTATGAAGGCATCACGCCGCTACTCGCTATGCGGGTAGGAAATCAGGACAACCCGGGGCAGATAAATCGTAAGGACTGGTCTGCTATGGCCAAAACCTGTAAAGTTCATCCCCGGATGATCTTTCGGGATATTGAAAAGATTAACTCAACGATAAAAAATACCCTGGAAGATGCCGCTCATTCGGCTGTTACTGAATGGGGAAAAAAAGCCGAAGAGCCCATCCGGCGAGTCGTCAAAATCGTCAATACCCGCTTACGGCGAATCACCACGTTGCTGAGCTCCTGCCGGCCGAAGTCCCTCTAAGCCAACAGCTCCAGATCATCAGGGGCGATTTCCTGGCAAGGCGGTCAATCTGACCCTTGTTCAGGTCGCGCTTACCCGTTCGGATATTGCTGATAACCGACATCGGGGCAACATCCTCCATGTCCTTAAACTTATAACCATGCTGTTCCATCAGGAATTCGAGAACATCAACTCCCGAAATATCTTCCCGTTCAACAGACGCTTCAAGAGCTTCTATCGGTTACCAGACCTGATGCTAAAACCTCTGCCGCTAATTTCATTTCTGATAATTGAAATACTGTACCTTTTGATGTACAATAATAAGTACAGGAGCAAATAATGATTAAGCAAATGCCAATCACTGAAGCCCGAAAAGAGATCAACAACCTTTCCCTGTCCCTGGACAAGGAGGACACCATATCCGTAACCAATCGCGGCAAGGAGGTTTTGGCTATCCTTCCATGGAAAACATATGAAGCCATCACAGAAACCCTGGAAATCATGTCCGATCCAGACATGATGAACGCCTTGAAGCTGAGTGTAGAGGAATACAAATCCGGTAAGACTGAGGACTGGAACGCTGTGAAGGAAGAACTTGAGCTTGCATAATATCAGGATTACCCCGCAGGCAATATGGCAGCTAAAAAATCTTGATTCACGTACCCGCAGGCAGGTTGCCGCAAAAATAGATGACTTGCGCATAGAACCGGAAAAACGAGGTAAAGCCCTCCAGGGTTCCCTTGCAGGATTTCGCTCCATACGAGCCGCCGGCCAACGCTATCGTATTGTCTATATCGTTAAGAACCGGGAAATCATCGTTCTTATCATCGCTGTTGGAATCCGAAAAGAGGGCGACAAGAAAGACATCTATGCCCTTATGAAAAAACTTGTGAACTCCGGTTTTCTGGAGAATATTGAGGAATGAATGGTATCATACCCCGGGGCAGAGCCGCGGGATTACACCATGCTTTCCCGGCTCTCATTCGGATCAAGGGTCGTACCGGAGGCGAGAGCCGAGGAACGATCCCGTCAGAATGAACAAGTTCACTCCACTCGTTCGTTTGGGAATCATAACGAAGCTGCATATTCATCCGGGAGCTTCAACTCCTCCAACGAAATATTACCTCTGAGGTAAATGTTCATTGACATAGCTCTCCATCCACACTATTATTACCTCTGAGGTAAATCCCCAGACTCATCATGAGGCGATTCATTGGTAATAGTCTTCAAAAATTCCAAACTCCTCAGATTATATGAAACAGGATCAAGCAAAAAATACAAACTGGAACCTCGAATTATCGAAGAGTTCATCGAGGCGGTCGACATTCTCGAAGCCGCAAAAGACATTCATGATCTCTGGAAATTCCCGGGTTTTAACTTTGAAAAACTCCGAGGATACCAGAATCGATATTCAGTCCGGCTCAGCCGGAAGTACCGGCTCGAGATGTCCATCGATTGGACGAATAACCAACACACAATTGGAATTATCGGACTTGAAGAATTGAGTAATCACTATGGAGGTGGTTGATATGATTAAACCGAAACCATTCCTTAACATCGGTCCCGGCCGTATTGTCCGGAAAGCAATGACCGCCATGGGATGGAACCAGGAAGACCTGGCGGACATATTGGACATGTCTCCAAAATCCATCAGTCAGATTATCAATAACAAGCAGGCCATAACAGTCGATACCGCTATCCTCCTTGGAAAAGCCTTCGATACCTCTCCGGAATTCTGGATGAACCTGGAGCAGAATTACCGTCTCAGACTCAAAGTATCAGATACTCGTGAAAAGGAGACGGAAACCAAGGCACAAATCAGAAAATACATGCCTCTGGCAGACCTGAAAAGGAAAGGCTGGGTTGACTATGAACGCTCAGCGACCTCTCAAATGAAGGCCTTCCGGGACTTCTGGGCCAAAGAAACTCCTGATTTTTCCATGTATGCCGAACAGACCGCGCCATTTTACCCACGTAGAACTGGAACGGACGAAGAGCTCACCCGATACTACAGCCAAACCTGGTTGAGAAAAGCCCAAATCGAAGCCGAAAAAATTACAGTAAGCCCTTTTGATAGGGATAAGCTGCAAAACCTTGCTCGGGACATACCGGACTTAACAAGAGAGGCAGAGGGTATTCGCATCTTCATTGACAGAATGCAATCAGCAGGAGTGAAGTTCTTTGTTCTCTCCCATCTGGAAAAAACATATCTCGACGGTGCTTCTTTCCTTAACAACGGAAATCCGGTAATCATATATACCGGGCGGCACAAGAATATCGACAGTTTCTGGTGGACCGTCACCCATGAAATTGCACATGTCCTACTGCACCTGATAGAAGATACCGACTGCTTCCTCGACAATCTCGATGAGGATGCCTCCGGGGATGTGAAAGAAACTGAAGCTGATAAGTTCTGCCGGGAAATAATGGGAATCGAGAAACTCCTGAATGATGCAAGGCCGTATCAAAACCACTTTACTAAAGATCGCCTCATGGAATTGACCGTTAAAAACAACCTGGAACCCTCCCTCGTACTCGGGATTCTTCAGTTTAATAAGCTTGTAACATACCGTACGCCCTTGAATCGGTACAAATCCTCGGCATTCGAGAAGATTCCGAAAAGAGTCATCAAGGGATAAGCTGGACAACCTTCAAGCAATCCTCCAAGCCGGGAGCTCTCTAGTAAAATTAACTATATCCCGCCGGAATGCATCCAAGGGATAATCAAAAAAGGAGGATCTATTATGAGCCATTACCTGCAAGCCTGGAAAAAGACTTTTGTATTCAAGGGTCGTGCCCGGCGGAAAGAATATTTCACATTCACCATCATCAATGGACTCATCTTCAATCTCATTTATTATGGATTCTTTGAGAAATCCGAGGCTTACGGACTTCTCTTCTTATTACTCCTGGTCTACATCATCCCGATATACGCCGTAGCCATCCGTCGTATGCATGATCAGAACAGATCCGGATGGTTCTTTTTTATTCCCATCGTCGGACCTTTCTTCGCCTTCGTCAGAGGAACAGCCGGAACCAACCGCTTCGGACCCGATCCTACACTTCAGGGTCATGAGGTATTTACCGAATCCATGACCAATGGTTCTTCGAAAACTCATCCCTCAGAACCCTGGCAATGCTCAAAATGCAACACCCGGAATGCTGTGGATGTTACCGAATGTGCCACTTGCGGGCAGAAGCGGCCATAAGCGGATAAGGGGTTATTATTGATTAATGTACTCATTACCATCAGAGGGACATATCGTGAAGATCCGGACCATTTATCTGGATCAGGGAGGAATCTGATCAATCAGGATCTTCTCGGATTGATTGTCTGAAATGACATATAATGCTGATATGGGTCGGTCTTTATCAGCTCTTTTCCTTCTACTATTCATTAGTTGCTCCGGATCGTTCAATACAACCCCGGTTTCAGAAGTCGGCACTGTCCGGGCAGTAACGATTACCAACAACGAAGCAAGCCTGACAATTCGCCTTCGAATCTGGGATGACTGGACCATGGAAGCCGAAGGTGGAGCGGTTACTCTGCAGCCCGGTTATATCTATTCATTCCAGCCGGGCAGTGAATTTAATCTCCGAACCGACATGGCTGAAATCGTCTATGGTGACTATCTGATTTTCAACAATACCTGGTTATCACCATTAAACCGTCAGAACTTTCAACTGTGGTATGAATCAAAATGGGATTCATGGCTGACGATTGAACTGTGAATCATCGCTAATAGAGGCCCTTGTTCCTTGGTGA
>JAUUYD010000030.1 GCA_030590585.1 Spirochaeta sp. | reverse complement strand
TCAGATATCATTTATTACCTCCTGAATCTGTAAGTGTTCCGAGTAATCCTGAAAGAATCCTCTCAAGATCACCGGATGTTGTGTACTCTCCAATAAAGACACTTCCAACCCCCTGACTCAAAGCTCCAACCGCAGATTTTACCTTTGGAATCATTCCTCCGGTAATAATCCCGGAGCTGATTTTCTCCTCAGCGATTTCCGGAGTCAGATGTCTGATAACATCTGAACCATCCAGCACTCCGGGGACATCAGATAAAAATACAAGTTGATCAGCTGATAATACAGTCGAGAGGGCCAATGCGGCTTCATCGGCATTGATGTTCATACCCAATCCCCCACTATCGCTGGCAGGCGGGGCAAAAACAGGAACAAAGCCGTTCTCTATGAGAAGCTCTATCGGCCGGATATCCACGGATACAATTCTGCCCGTCCGATTCTTTTCCGGCGAATCCTCGATGCTTTCAGCCTGTAAAATCCCGGCATCAGCTCCGCAGAGTCCCCAGGCATTCAGATCCGCAGTTCTGAGCAGCCTTACAAGACGTTTATTCATTCCACCGGCCAGGGCCATATCCACCAGGGGCATTTCTCCCGGATCTGTCTGTCTTAGGCCGTTGATAAAACGAGGCTTTACACCGTATTTATCCTGTATATTGCTGATAGTGATACCACCGCCGTGTACCAGAATCACACGGTAGCCGTGTTTCTGCTTCAGTCGCAGTTCCTCGGCCAGAGCGGTAACGAGTTCATCATTCTCGGCAGATTTCCCGCCGATTTTTACAATCAGCAGGGGGCTTATCGGCATCAGGCTTCTCCCCTCAACGGCAACCCTGTTTCCTGCGGGAAGTTGAATCGGATGTTGAAATCCTGAACAGCCTGGCCGGAGGCTCCTTTAACAAGATTATCGATGGTACTGAACAGATACAGCATGGAAACTCCGCCTTCCGGCCCTTCAACCGACCAACCGATATCACATCGGTTTGAACCGACAACATTCCTTGTTGAAGGAATGGTATCCCCGGTTAAATTAATGAAAGGCTCTCTTTCGTAAGCACCCTTTAATGCGGCTTCCACCTTGCCGTTGATTTCATCAGCTCCGCCTTGAATGGCTGTACTGATTGTCGACAGCATTCCCCTGCGCATAGGAACCAGGTGGGGGGTGAAAAAGAGGGGAATATTCCCTCCGGCAGCCCTGAGTTCCTGTATCATTTCCGGTTGATGTCTGTGTCTTATCCCCGGATTGTAGGCGACAGAATTTTCAGAACGTTCGACAAATAAAGAAGTCTCTTTTGCAGACCTGCCGGCGCCGGAAATTCCGCTGAGAGAATTTATTGTTATTACAGAGCTGACCAAACCGGTTCTGACCAGGGGGATCAGCGGCAGAAGGCTGCATGTGGGATAGCAGCCTGGAACTGCAATTAAATCCGATTTACGTATTTCATCAGCATACACTTCCGAGAGCCCGTAAACCGCTTTCTCCCTCATGGAGGGCAGCGGAGCTTTTGAGCCATAGGTTATTTCATGTACCTTTTTATTTTTGAGACGAAAATCGGCAGAAAGGTCGAACACCACTGAATGATTAAAAAAAGGTTCACAGAACTCCGCCGAAGCACCATGAGGCAGTGCCGAAAACACGGCATCAGGTTTCTCTTTCAGGGCTTCTTCTCTTGTTTGGAACAGTCGGCCCTGAGGGAGCTTTCCCTTTATATCAGGTCCTAGACCGCCGTCTCTCTCATCTACCGGTTTACCTGCTGCTGTCGAGGATACCGGTATCACATGGTCTACTTCAGGATGGTCGAGGAGCAGGCGCATAAGAACCTGTCCTCCATAGCCTGATGCCCCGAATACACATACTTTCATTTAGATTGACTCCAATGCGCCCATAAGATTCTGCAGGCGGGATATCAGGGAATCCTTGCTCTCATTTTCTTTCAGGATAATGAGTATCGTATCATCCCCGGCAATGGTTCCAATTATCTCCGGAAGCTCCAGACGATCCAGTGCAATAGCCACTGTATCAGCATGGCCGGTTAGAGTTTTGATAACTCCGAGATTCAAACTGAAGGTTAGAGAAAGATAGCCCCGCTTGAAATCTTCAACATATCCATGAAGAGATTCTCCTTCGGTTTCAGAGAGGATATAGTAGTATCCGCCGGCAGAATCCGGTACCTTTCCTACTTTCAGTACTTTCAGGTCCCGGGATAATGTGGCCTGGGTTACAGTCACTTCTTCCTTCTCCAATTTATGAAGTAATTGATCCTGAGAGGAGATTCTGGAATCGGCAATTATTTTCCTGATGACTTTCAGCCTGTTTTCACGTCCGTTCATAATGTATAAATATGCATAAAAACAGTATAAAAATGCAAGACTGCATTTTCAATTTCAAGGGTTTTTCAGGTTTTTGTCTCACAAGCCGATACTTTATATAGAAATATGAGCCAGAATACCGACCAGACCCGGAATGGTTATATGAAAATCCATCTCTCGGAAGATTTCATGAAGGTTGAGGTGGATTTGTTTCCGCCTGCAGGGGGCGGCGGTGGATTTACAATAATCAGTGCCATGAACGATCTTCAATCCCGGGGGGTTACCTGGGGTGTGGATAGGGAAGGGTTGGAAAAGAGTATACTCAAATGTCTGACTGATGAAACTGTCATCCGAGGCGTTGTGGCAGCCGTCGGACTGAAGGCCCGGAAAGCTGTACCCTCGTACTGGCATCTTAGAAAAAAACTACTGTCACTGCCGGAAGCCGATTTGAGAGCTCCAAACGTAGACTACCGGAATCAAAGTCCCTATATCATGGTTAAAAAGGGTGAAGCCCTGGCAAAAATGGTTCCTGCAGCCTCAGGTGAATCCGGGAAAAATGTCCAGGGAGAGGTTTTACCTGCAGGTGAAAAGGACATTGTGATTTTCCGTCCCGGAGAGAATCTTATCGAAAAGGACGATATCATCTATGCGGCGTGTTCCGGTCGATTCGATATCCGTGAAAAGGTGATGTCTGTAAATGAAACACTGGATATTGCCGGGAATGTCGATTACTCAACCGGCCATATCGCTTTTCCGGGGGATGTCATTATTCATGGTTCTGTGTGTGATGGTTTTCGTGTAGCAGCCGGGAAATCAATTTTTATTAAACAGACCATGGATGCCACCCAGGTAATATCCCGGGGAGATCTGATTGTTGAAGGCGGCATTAAAGGCCGGGGTGAGGCTCTGGTAAGGGTAGGCGGCCGTGTTAATGCCAAATTTATTGAGAATGTTTCAATAGAGTCTCACGGTAATATTACTATTGAAAAAGCCGTAATGCATTCGAATCTCTATTCTTTGGGAACCATTGATTTTGGTGAGGCCGGAGTGTTGGTTGGCGGCAGGATACAGGCATTGGGAGGATTATCTGCCGGATCTGTCGGCCGGCCGGAAAGTCCCTCCGCCGATATCCATGCTGGTTCAGATTATCTTGTGGAACGTAAGCTTGAAAACACCCGGGCACAGATTGACAGACTGGAAACCAAACTTGACAAATTGAAGGCTCGGCAATCCCTCGATTCCGGTCATCGGAAGCTGATTCTTCAGGTTGAAAAAGTTCTTGACAGAATGAATCAGTCTGAGAAAGATCTGCAGACTCAACTTCACCCGAACCCCGATGCGAAGATAAGAGTTCTCGGAAAGGTTGATGAGGGAACTGAAATTCATATCTGTGAATTATCACTCAGGGTGAGTGCCCCGCTTGAATCTGTGGAATTTTACTATGATCCTGAAGGTCCCAGAATTATGACTCATGACTTAACCAGCTCTGATAGAGCAGGTAACGATTTACCTGAGGCCCCAACAGGAGATGATTCTTCGAAACAGGCCGAAAAGTAGATGTAGAGACATCCCATCTTACTTCCCGATATTCACCCTTCTCCGTATACTTTTCACCATGTTCCCAACTGACCTGTTTTCCCGAGATGTCACAAACTCAACAATGGAGGATGCCAGAGACGCCCTTCGATCGGGCTCTGGACATGGCACTGTCTGTACGGCTTTAACGCAGAATAATGGCCGGGGCAGGGTAGCGGGGCGGCGCTGGGAGGATGACGGATCCGGGTCACTTCTCTTTACACTGATACTGCACCGGGATAGCGTAAATACAGCATATCCTCTAACACAATTGCTTGCTCTGGCTCTTTGCCGCCGCATGGAAAAAGGTTTTAATATTACCCCGCAAATAAAATGGCCGAATGATGTTCTTGTTACCGGTATGAAAATTGCCGGTATTCTTGTAGAAACTGAAGGTGATTTTTATCTTGCGGGTATGGGGGTGAATCTGCTCCAGACGAGTTTTCCGTCAATTCTCAGGCATTCGGCCATCAGCCTTTCCCAGGCTGTGCTTCAGGATGGAGGTAATTCCAGTGTTGCTTTGCCCCCCTCTGAAGAACTCCCCCATCTTCTTTCTGAGATTGAAATACTTCTTGCGGTAAACCCTGAAATTGGAGAAATTGAAAAACGCCTTGCAGGTTTACAACAGCAGGTAAGCGTTAAACTCGGAGATCCTTCCCGGAATAATATCCTTTCCGGGACCCTCTTTGGACTGCAGGGAGACGGAGCGTTACTGATAGATTCCGGTGAGAGTGAACTCAGGGCGGTTTATAGTGGCGAAATTGATAAAAATCCCCATGAATGAAATTGAATAAAAAAAAGTCTTGATGATAGGGTTCTATATTTAGTATTTTTCTATCGGGAAAATCGCCGAACAGGTGAAGTTAAACCCGAAATAAATCCTAAAACACCTTTTTAAAGGGGAGTTATTCGTAATGGCAAAACAGTTGATGTTCAATGAGGACGCTCGTAAAAGCCTCCTCGCCGGCGTTCAGAAATTATCTGACGCCGTCAAAGTTACCCTCGGTCCCAAGGGCCGAAATGTATTACTCGACAAGAAATTCGGTTCACCCACCGTAACGAAAGACGGTGTTTCCGTTGCTCGTGAAATCGAACTTGAGGATCCCTATGAGAACATGGGAGCCCAGCTTCTCAAGGAAGTCGCCACCAAAACCAATGATGTTGCCGGTGACGGTACCACCACCGCAACCGTCCTGGCATACTCAATCATCAAAGAGGGCCTGAAGTCCGTTGCCGCCGGGATCAACCCTATGGGAATCAAGCGCGGCATAGATAAGGCCGTCACCATCGCGGTAGAGGAAATCCGAAAGAACAAGAAGGATATCAAGGAAAAGGAAGAAATTTCTCAGGTCGCAGCTATTTCCGCCAACAACGATCATGAGATCGGCGATGAAATTGCCAATGCCATGGAGAAAGTCGGTAAAGATGGTGTTATCACTGTTGAGGAGTCTAAAACCATTGACACCACAACCGAATTCGTCGAGGGAATGCAGTTCGACCGCGGCTACCTGTCCCCCTACTTCGCCACCAATCGCGATAACATGACCACCATCCTGGAGAAACCCTACATCCTGATTTTTGATAAGAAAATCAGTAACATGAAGGATCTACTGCCCCTTCTTGAGAAAGTGGCTCAATCCGGTAAGCCCATCCTCATCATCGCCGAGGACGTCGAGGGTGAAGCCCTGGCGACTCTGGTGGTGAATACCATCCGTGGTGCCCTGAACGTTTGTGCGGTTAAGGCTCCCGGTTTCGGTGATCGCCGTAAAGCCATGCTTGAAGATATCGCCATTCTTACAGGCGGCCAGGTGATTTCCGAGGAAGTCGGCTTGAAGCTGGAAAACACAGAATTGGATCAGCTTGGTCAGGCCGCCACCATCAAGGTGGATAAAGAGAACACCACCATTATCAACGGTGGGGGCACCGAGGAAGATATTAAAGGCCGGATTTCTCAAATCAAGGCTCAAGTTGAGGATACTACCTCCGATTACGATCGTGAAAAGCTCCAGGAACGACTGGCCAAGCTCGCCGGCGGTGTCGCCGTCATCAGTGTGGGCGCCGCTACTGAAATGGAACTCAAAGAGAAGAAGCACAGGGTTGAGGATGCTCTTTCCGCCACCCGGGCCGCAGTTGACGAAGGTATCGTCGCCGGTGGCGGTCTGACTCTTATTCAGGTTTCCAATACTCTTGGCAAGGCCGACTTGTCCTCCAGCACCGATGAAGAGAAGGTTGGTTTTAAAATCGTCCAGCGTGCCCTGGAAGAGCCCATCCGGCAGATTGCCGAGAATGCCGGTGTCGATGGTGCCATCATCGCCGACAAAGCCAAGAGTGAGAAAAAAGGCATCGGTTTCGATGCCACTGCAATGGCGTGGGCTGATATGATTGCAGCCGGTATTATTGACCCGGCCAAGGTTGTACGCAGCGCTTTACAGAACGCCGCGTCCATCGCCGGACTTCTGCTGACTACTGAATGTGCCATCACCGATCTTCCTGAGAAGGAAGCTCCCATGCCTCCCGCCGGCGGCGGCGGAATGGGTGGAATGGGTGGTATGGGCGGCATGATGTAAAAACCGGATTACCGGTTAACATCACCAAGCCTTAGCTAGTCGTGATAGAAGCCGGCCGATATTCATCGGTCGGCTTTTTTGGAAGGAGGACTTCTTGAAACGGGATGATTTTGTTTTTGCCATCGGTTTTGACGGTAATAAAGCTATTGTTGATAAACGTTCCCGCTCCAGGTTCTCCAAGTTGGATACCCGAAGTCTGGCGGATGAGGGTTTATTCCGTACCGCCTACCGAAGTGCCGTTTATGATTCCGATACGGGTGATGCTGATTATGTTCTTGAAAAATTCAACGCCGTTTCACCGGTTAAATACAAGATGAGTTCCGATTTGGATAAAGTTTTTGGAGTTCAGCCTCCATCCGACGATATCACAGGCATTCGTGCTATCTGACTTCTCATTGACGAGGTACAGACTCCGTGTTACGGTGTCTCGATTTTAATTTATATCTAAAAGGCACTTCCAGAATGTTTTTTTTGACTCATCGGGTTGAAATGTGCGTTTTGGAAGTGCCTTTCAAGGCAGGCTAATAATTATGTTAAGCAATCTTCCCCTACTTTATGGTGCCCCCATCTCTGGTGGTGGAGCAACAGGCTCTTCAAGTTACATCCAGATTCTTATGATTGTCGGTGTTTTCGCGGTTTTTTATCTTCTGATAATACGTCCTCAGCGTAAGAAGCAGAAAGATACCAAGAAAATGCTGTCAGAAGTTAAGAAGGGTGACAAAGTCACCAGTATCGGCGGCATCCGGGGAACCGTGAAGAATGTCATGGAAAACTCTGTAATTCTCGAAGTTGATAACAAAGGTACGACTCTGGAGTTCACAAAATCAGCTATTGGATCTGTTGATACTGTAGCTTCTGTAAAAGCATCCAAAGAGGACGAATCCGAAGACTCGTCCGAGCAGAAATAATCAGTCTTATCCGGAGATAAATCGATGACCAAATTGATGCGTATGCTTCTGATCCTCCTGATGGCGGGATTAGGAGTCGTATTTCTCTACCCGACAATTACCTGGTATTTTTTCACTGATCAGGAGATGAAAACCCTGGCCAACGGATCTCTACCGGAGATTCGGCGTTGGGCGGAGAATGAAGCTGAATCCGCAGCTGCCAGAGTTAAAGAGCTCAGTCAGGATACGGAAGCTGTATCGGCTCCAATTCCCAAAGAGTTCAGTTTTCTTAAAGACAAGGCAAAAGCGAATTACCGATTGACGAATGAATCGATGCCGAAGAGCTGGACTCTTGGTGCTGTTCTCAACGGTTTCCGTGATTTCAATGAAGTGAGTTCGGCCATAGAAGATTATTACCGGCAGAGTATCCTGGATTTAAAGGATATGAAGGGTCAGATTCTGGCTCTGGGCCTTGATCTCTCAGGTGGTTTGAGTGTTGTACTGGAACCCGACTTTACAGCCCTTGAGGAAGCAAGTACCGAAGTGCTTTCGGCTGAAGACCGTTCTGCCGCGCTTGAATCGGCTCTGGAAGTGATTAACAACAGAATCGATACCTTTGGTGTCACAGAGCCTCAGATTCGAAGGCAGCTTGATGATTCCATACTGATTGAGATACCTGGTGAAGCCGATCCGGAGAGGATCAACTCATTCCTGATGGGTAGAGGATCACTCGGATTCTTTATAGTTGATGATGCCGGTACCGAAGCGATCCGCACTTATACAGCTTCCGGCGGGAAAATAGTGGACCGCCGGCCTGTGGATGACGGTATCCTGGACGAAGGCCTTGATGTACTTGGTTATTACACCAAAGACAGCTACGGTATCGATCAGTTCAGAAGTTGGATTGTCGTTCCGGAAACCCCCGGCCTCGACGGATCACATATCCGAGAAGCTAACCCTGAAACTGACCAGAATACACTGCAGCCTATCGTGACTTTCCGTCTTGATGCCGAAGGTGCTACAATTTTTCAGAGTCTGACATCTGAGAATACCCAGAAGTACATGGCTGTTATTCTTGACGGCAAGGTGAAAGCCAACGCCCTGATTACCGAAACCATTCCCGGAGGAAGTGTCCGGGTAACCGGTTTTAACTATCAGGAAGCCAACGATCTGGCGGTTGTTCTCCGGACCGGATCTTTACCTGTTCAGTTGAATATCCGAACACTCCAGTCTGTTGGTGCATCACTTGGTGAAGCTACTATCAAAATGGGCTTGAGAGCCATGCTCATCGGTTTTTCTTTGGTATTTTTATTCATGATTGTCTGGTACAAGGGTGCCGGTCTTATCGCTGATATCGCATTGGCGCTCAATCTGTTTTTCCTGGCCGCGCTGCTTTCAAGCTTTAACTTTACCCTTACCATGACCAGTATCGCAGGCCTTATTCTCACCGTCGGTATGTCGGTTGATGCCAACGTCATTATATTTGAGAGAATCAAGGAAGAACTCAGGCTTGGCAAGAACCGGGCTGCAGCTGTTGATACGGGATTCAAGAAGGCTTTCTGGACCATCATGGATGCCCAGATAACCACCCTTATTGCCGCACTGTTTCTTTCCCAATTGGGAAAAGGACCGGTGCAGGGATTTGCCGTTACCCTGGCTTGGGGAATCGGTTGTTCTCTCTTTACCGCTTTGTTTGTATCCAGGTTGCTTTTTGACCTTGGAACCGAAGGTTTTAAGCAACAGAATCTCAGCATAGCGTGGAGAATCAAGTAAAATGAAAATATTAAATGTTACACGCTATCGCGTTCCGGCTCTGATTACATCAGTGGTTCTGATTGTTATTTTCTGGGCATATACATTTTTTGTCGCCGGTGGTTTTAATTTCGGTATCGATTTTCAGGCAGGTTTGAATATAACTGCTGAGATACCCACCGCGTTAGATGAACAGGCAGTGCGGGATGTGCTGGTTGACTATAATCCCCAGGTTCAGACCGCAGGTGATGAAGGCGGTCGGTTCATAATCCGGATTGCGGATGATTCAGAGATGGAGGATTTTCAACAGCTTACCTCCAAGGGTATTACCAGAAGCCTTGAAGATGTGTTTGGAAACGTCAAGATACTCAGTGAGGAATACATCGGATCCAGCTTTGCATCCAGCCTTGCAACTCAGACCATCTGGGTTACGCTGATTGCTCTGGGGCTGATCCTGCTTTACATCTGGGTGCGGTTCAAGCTGAACTTTGCTGTTTCGGCTATAACCGCTGTTTTCCATGATGTGCTGTTTCTACTGGGATTTATCGGAGCCTTTCAGCTGGAGTTCTCTACAGCCACCATTGCCGCAGTTCTTACCATTATTGGTTACTCTTTAAATGATACGATTGTTATTTTCGACCGTATCAGGGAAAACTCACGAATTGTGAAAGACAAGAGTTTCAAAGAAGTGATTAACCTGTCAGTGACTCAATCTATGAGCCGTACCTTGATTACTTCATTCACAACTCTCCTTGCAGTTGTTGCAATACTTGTATTTGCCAGTGGAACTATTCAAACTTTTGCTCTCAGCTTGGTTGTCGGTATTGTTGTTGGTACCTACTCTTCAATTTTTGTGGCATCCCCCATCCTTCTTTTATGGCATGAGCAGGAGGTTCGTAAGACTCACAGGGCCCTCACCAGTTCAGGACACAGTGATTTTTCCGGTTCAGGAAGTTCTTCTTCAAGCAAAAGATCCGATGCTCCGGAACCTGTGCAACAGACAGCAGAAGAGATTACTGAAGCGACAGAGAAGAAGCATAAAACCAAGTCGAAAAAGAAAAAGAAGAAGAAATAACTCATTTAAATAAAAACCGGTCCTTGCAGGCCGGTTTTTTATTGTGGAAAAGCCTCCAGGGGAATTGCGTAATTATGGAAAGCAGCTTTCGCTTCAGTAGATAACCTGCCCTGCTTTGCAGGAGCTTATTGATCTGCTATTTTATATTGTGAATAAAATAATTCTGCGCAATATTCAGTTTCTGATACTTTTCTGCCTGGTTTCGATATCCCTTTATGCAGGGGATTCCCGGGATGTTTTCTGGCTCTACACCAAAGACAGATACAATCGATCGGTTCTTGCTGACCGCCTTGATGTTCCTCAAGGTGTCGATCCATATCTTTACCTGGCTGAAAATCGCGGATTTGACGGTTGGATGACTCGAAAAGAAGGAAATATTACATTCCTGTCCGAAAAGGCTGACAGCGGTGTGGTGCCGATTCTCTGTCTTCACAAAATCAGCAGGGAAGAAGATTATGCTCTAACTCCGGAACGTTTTCGAAGATTGCTCCAATACATCAGCAACAATGGCTGGTATCTTGTGTCGGATCTTCAATATCTTGAAGGTGATTTCTCCAGGGTTCCTTCCGGGTTGAAACCAATAGTTATGGGCTCTGATGATGGATCTCATGGAACTCTGATTTATCAGACCCGGGGAGATAGACAGTCAGGAACAGTTAAACGCCTGTTCGGCAAGCCCATAATTGATCGGGATTCAATGGTGGCTATTCTTGAGAAGCATGCTATGCAGGAAGATGGCCGGATCAATTTCACTTTTTATATATCCTTTGATGCTATTCCTTTCCGTCAGCTTGACGGTTTTGATAATCCGGGCTTTCCGTATCGGGGTATTCCTGTTATTGCAGAAAAAATGCGTTATCTGGATGAGAACTTCATCATCGGAATCCATTCCTTAAGCCATATTTATGCACATGATATGGGATCGGAAGCATTTGCCGAGGACGTATTAAGAGCATGGGAACAAATAGATGAATATGCGGGAGGAGAGGCAATGAGCCTTCATACCATGGCCTTTCCATATGGAATTCGGCCTCTCAGTACAGACATGAGGGCAGCCGTTACATCTTTGAACCGTAATGGAAAGTATCTGGATGGAGCTTTCGACTTTGACAACAAACTGGCACCGCCCCCTGGAAGACCGGGTGATAGTTTTGATGTTTCAAGATTCAATGTGGATAACAAGAATTGGGACAGATTGATGAGAACACTCGATGGAGCTGATGCTGTAAGTGCACGGCGTGAGATTATCTGGGAAGTTGAGACAAAAAAACTCCCGAGAAGCCGGTATTCCCTTGGTGCCGCTCCATCGGATGATGTCTGGGTTCTGGTTCGGGGGCAGGCTGATTAAAACCAGCCTGAAGAATAACATTACAGCAGTGCGAGAATCTCAGCCGCATGTACGTCGGTTTTCACTTTCGGGAATACCTTGGTGATGATTCCATTGCTG
>JAUUYD010000282.1 GCA_030590585.1 Spirochaeta sp. | reverse complement strand
TTATACAACACGGAATTCTGGTCTAAGGCCTGTAAACCGGTGGTGCTTCTTGTCGCAATAATTCTGTCGATTACCACTTTGAGAGAAATCTCCGATTCAATTCATTCACCTTCATACTCGTCCTATTTGAAATTTCTGAAAGATAATACAGGCGAAGAGGGGCGGGTACTGGCGAATATGAATACGGCGTTTGCCTTTGAATATGACAGGCTCGTGATTTGGAGAGATCTTGAGAATCTTGGAACTGGAGAGGGGGGCATTGAATCTTTGATAATCAAGAATGATATCCGATGGATTGTTCTACCCGACGAGTTGGAAATCATTTATAATTCCCGTCCGGTCTGGAATTCTGTCTATGGAAATCCGTACTGGTATCCGGAACTGGAGGAAATCCTGATAAAAAAAGGATTTGAGCTTAGCAGAGAGCCTTTTCCGAATTATGCGATGAGGATTGTGCCATTTATGAACCGTTCCGACTGGGAGTCAGTTATCTACCGACTCCAGCAGTGATTCATATCGCCTCCGTATGCGGAGAGTTTCTTTATAAAAATCAGGATTTTCCATGTCTCGAATATTATTGATATTCTGCTTATCCAAAGGATTCGCCTCTGCCGGACTTAAACCCCCTTTATAATTCATATATATGATGGTGTCGGCAAGTATTAAGGCCTCACTGACATCGTGGGTTACCAGAAGTATTGTCAATCCTTTCTTACTGTGGATTTCAAGGAGTACTCCGTGAAGACGTTTGCGGATTTCACTATCCAACGCTCCAAAAGGTTCATCAAGAAGCATTATCTCCGGGCCTGCTGCAAGGGCTCTGGCAAGTACCACGCGTTGTTTCATTCCACCGGAGAGCTGGGAGGGATAGAGGGTGGAAGAGCCCTTCATTCCTACCATTCCAAGCAGCTCTTCCGAGTCCCAAGTGCTTTTACCATCAATTCTGCGGGCAGCTCCCAGACGCATGGGAAATGAAACATTATCTACTACACTCATCCAGGGAAAGAGCTGTCTGTCATCCTGGAGTATCAACTGCCTTTCAACTGAGGGTGCGTTGACGATGTCACCGTTGATATATGTCTCTCCGGATTCAACAGGATCCAGGGATGCGGCACAGCGCAGCAGTGTCGATTTCCCGCAGCCTGAGGGACCCAGAAGACAGCAGATACTTCCCCGGGGTACTGATAAGGAAAGATCTGAGAAAACTGGTTCTCCTCCGGGCCATCGCCGGGTTATTCCTTTCAGTTCCAGAGCTGTCATATTAATCCTCTGATTATAGCTGTTTTTTCCTGTCCTTCAGATTCTCCCCATTTTCGCCTTACACTGTTCTCCCATCTGGACAGGATGAGCTCCTCCATAGCCATTCCTGTCAGCATCACCACCAGCAATGCGGCATACAGTGCCGCTGTATCCATCATCACCCGGCTCTCAAAAAGCTGCCAACCCAGCCCTCCAAATGCTCCCACGGCTCCGAACACCATTTCAGCGGCAATAAAAGCCCTCCAGGAACGTGCCCATCCTGTACGTATACCCGAGATTAAATGGGGGAATGATCCGGGAAGTATTATCTGAAAGAAAGTATTCCGCCTGCTGAGCTTGAGAAGTCTTGCATAGATAGTCCATGCCGGAGCAAGGGATTTTACACCTGATTCCAGATTAACAAAAATAGGCCAGAGTACAGCGTGAATGATAATAAACAGAACAGCCGGGATGCCGGTTCCGAACCAGAGTATAACCAGTGGGAGTAATGCCAGCCCCGGCAGCGGATGCATTATTGAGGCAATCAGTGACAAGAAAGATGATGCACTGCGGCTGGTTCCGGAGATTAATACTAAAAGTATTGCGAGAGCTGCTCCCAGCATCAATCCACCGCATACAAGAGCCATGGATAATAACCACCTGCCGAATAACTGTCCCCTGAATATTCCAAGGACTAATTCATTGAGAATTTCTTTTAATGGAGGCATTAATAGTGGATTTACTCCGAACATCCGGCGAAAGAACTCCCACAGTCCTAAAAGCAGGATCAGCCAGAGCCAGCGTATGTGCCTGTTTTGCAACATATCAGGGGAGGATGAGTTCATCAGTCCTCAAATCGGTATTAAGATAATCCCGGCTCTTCATGAAATCCCGAAAGGTATTCATTCCCTGAATCTTGCCGCCGTAGGAAAGAGCGCCTGAGGATAGAATATTGTGAAGTTCTGTTTCTTCCATGTGATAAAATGGGGCAAGAAACTCAGCAGCTTCATCAGGATTCTCATTAATCCATTCGGCGCCCCTTTCTATAGCCCTGCGAATACCTTCCATCTCCCGTGGATGAGATTCTATAAAGTCATCTGAAAATACCGCAATAATGAAGGTATACTCACCGCCGAAAGCCTCCTCACCGTCAAGGAGGAGTCTGGCTCCGGGTAATTCCAATTCCTTCTGCAGATAAGGCGGGGATGTAAAATGGATCTCCACTTCAGTGCCTGAAATCATGGCTGTCATTCCATCCGGATGACTTAAGGTAATAAGCCGGTTGTCAAAAGCTCCCGCATTCCCGATTTCCCTCTCTGCCGCCATAGCCAGGAGTATATGCTGAATGCTTCCCGGCTGAGGCAGGGCTATGCGTATATCATCAGGTATATCAGCGATGGATTTTAATCCGGAGTGTACCGAAACCAGCCCCAGTTCCGCTTCGGCAACAGCAGCAGTCCACTTCATTCCCCGGTCTTTGCCGATAAGGTAGGGAGGAATTCCCATTAAGCCCCCATCCAGTTTACCCGCGAGTATGGCTTCTCTGACAGCCGCGGCGTTCCCTGCGGTTTGCCATTTGAATTCTGTACCGGGTACTTCCTCTTCAAACCACCCCTTGAGCCTGGCGGCACTGACCGGAGCATATGCCAGTCCGAACTGTTCGGCGATTGCTATGGTTTGGTTATCATTGCCGCATGATGAGACGAAAGTAACCAGTCCCGGACCACTCATTATTAACAGGAATACCAGGATGAATTTGTTGTTTTTGATATATTTCATTTGTAACTCAAGCAATGGGATTCAGTGCATAGCCTATCGTGTTACGGATTAACTGACGACCCTTTCCATCGGTCATCTTTATCCCGGGCCATGTTCTGCGAAGTACCCTGTTAACCTCTGTCGGGCTATTCCCGTGTATTATCAGATATGATGCTCTTTGAACTGAGTTCGTCGGAGGTCCGATAACGGTTCCCTCTTTAAGCAGGTATCCGAATGATGTCACTCCGGGAATGCCGCGTATCTTTTCCTCATTTTCAATTGCCGCAATTTTCCCTTCCCGGCAGAACATCAAAGGGACGGTAAAAGCACCGGCAGTCAGGGGAGCACTGTATTCATCCATATCAGGATTGGCTTCTCCCGACAGCGATCCGCCAATGAGAATCTCGAGAAGATCTATACCGCAAACCGGAGGCAGTGATATATCTTCAAATGCCCCTCCCAATCTTGCCGCTGTTTCGTTTACCAGGATTCCTGAATCTGTGAGGAGGAATTGAAAATAGATCGGACCGTTTTCAATTCCCAGGGCTCTGACACATTCCCGGGTGATATCGGCAACTTCAGTACCCCCGGATGCTGCATAGGCTGAGGGAAACCGGTGAGCAAGGCAAAGCCCGATATGCGGTGGAAAATCCCGGGTAACACGGTCGGTAACAGCCCAAATAATTGTTTTTCGCCGGTATACCCATCCGGAAATTGTGATTTCCCGGTTGGAATGATATTCCTCGATTATAAGGCGTTTTCTTCTTGACCATTTTAAAGAAGAATCCCGGTATTTGAGAAACTCTTCCGGAGTTTCCAGTTTTACCACACCTCTTTGCCCCTGACTGTCAACAGGTTTAATGACAAGCGGCACTTTAAGACCATCAACAATATCCAGATTGTCTTCCGGGCCGGCCATACGGTAATCAGCCGTCTTGATACCGGAATTCTTAAGCAGTGCTTTCATAACCTCCTTGTCGGTTACCCCCAGAGCTGTTTCAGAATTGATAAGTGAAGGACAACCGCGGCTTTCAGCGGCATGTGCTGCTGATAATACCGGCTGATCAGTACCTGCAGTGATAACTGCATCAACTTTAAACCGTCTGGCGGTATTACCGGCTTCAAGAATGTCACATGTATCATAGGGCACAAAATCATCTGCCAGTTTTCTTCCAGGGCAGCCTTTATTCCGGTCCTGCAGCACGATATGAATGTCTCTTTCATTAAGCCGCTTTAACAGGGACAACTGACCTGCTCCGCCGCCGAGAACAAGGGCTGTTTTTTTCATCAGCCTGTTTCCTCGGCTATCCAGCCGGCAGCGGATATACCGGCATCAGGAGCCTGAGGCCCACGATGTTTTCTGAACAGATTTCCGCAAAAGCACAAAGGCCCGTAAGTGACGGCCAGCTTGTATTCCAGTTTCAAAAGCGATAACAGGGAAAACCTTCTCCGGTTCCCGGCTGCAAAGGGAGGACTGTCTACCATTACAACAACTGGAG
>JAUUYD010000054.1 GCA_030590585.1 Spirochaeta sp. | reverse complement strand
CCAGAACTGATGTAATTTCCGGTAATTTTCGCCCCTTTCTCAGGCTGCCGAGTAAAACAATCAGACCTCCCCCTGTAATAAGCCCCAGCGCGGCCCCGCCGGCTTTTAACGAATCTGCGGAAGCCGGGAAAACATTTTCGACAAAGAACCACCCTGCTGTTGCGGCAAGAATCGGAGCTCCCAGTATCGCCATCGATGCACCAAGGGCACGGGTTGATGAAGCCGAAACTTCCACTGTGTCCCCGGATTTGAGTTCGATGTTCTTCGGAACTGCAGCCCGAAACGGATGACCGCTGACCCTGCAGCCGCATCCGGAAGATCCACAGTTTCCACCCCCGCCGCAGGAATCATCATGCTCCTTCTCCACCTCATCCAGGCTGAGTAGATCTATCCATGAATCACCGACAGCGGCGACAATTGCTTTACGTATCATCGTATCCTCCGAATCTGCTTGTAATAATATATTGCTTGAAACGTATTAATTAAATAATAAAATATGCATTCTAAAGGTCTGAGTAATTCCAAAAACTCCTGATTTTTGTAATTACCTCTCCAATATCATCAAAAAGGTGGAATCACCTGGTTTCTTAATCAATAATAAAATAAGTATTCTAAAAAAGTCCGGGTAATTCCAAAAATATTTGATTTTTGTAATTACCTCAAGTATTCGATATTTATATTGAAATTCAAGGGGTCTTATCTGTGTTCCAGAAGCAATTGATGATGAGGAGAGTTGTGTACTCCCTCATCCCGATTTTCGCCTTTTCAATTCTTCTTTATGGTTGGAGAAGTTTGACGATAACGGCAACGGTCTTTCTGTTCGGTATTTTATCCGAATATATCTTTACAAAACCCAGGGGTAAGAAAGTCAGCGAGGCGGTTCTTGTCAGCTGTGCTCTTTATGCTCTTTCCATGCCCCCGGCGGTTCCTCTCTGGATTGCTGCCATCGGGATAATCTTCGGAGTGGTATTTGCAAAAAATATCTTCGGAGGATTCGGCCGGAATATTTTCAATCCGGCAATTGCCGGCCGGCTTTTCGTCTACGTTGCATTTCCCGACGGTATGCAGCGGAGTTTTATTGAACCCTGGAAGCCGGGGATGCCCTGGAACTTCGGTTTTGGTACTTCTGTTGATACTGCTACGGCTGCCACACCCCTTATGGATATGAAGGAAGGCATTGCGCCAGACCTTCTCGATCTTATTACAGGTTTCCGTATGGGAGCCCTGGGGGAAAGTGTCATTATCCTGATTGTCCTGGCCGGCATTTATCTGATTTATACAAAAACGGCAAGCTGGAAAATCATGATATCCACTCTTTTAAGTTTTTCTGCCGTTACTATTGCGTTATGGGCTGCGGGGATTTCTCCTGCAGGCAGTTCAATGCCATTTCCTCCGATTGCTTCCATGCTCTCAGGAAGCCTGCTCTTTATCACGGTCTTCATGGTAACCGATCCGGTTACGGCACCGAAAAAACCCGGATCACAGTGGGTTTTCGGGATAGTGGTCGGCGGGGTATCGGCGGCCATACGTATCTTCTCACTCTTTCCTGAAGGTGTCAGTTTTGGTCTGTTAATCGGCAACACCTTCGCAAGCCTCCTGGATGAATGGTTTCCATCTGCGAAAAAGAAAGTAAAGAAACCGGCTGTTTCCATGCCGGTAACGGGAGAGGCGGAATGAAAAAAGAATCCTTCCTCTATGTTGTAATTTTTACTTTTACGGCTGCATTTATTTTTGTCTTCATTATTACACTGGTGGACAAAGCAACATCGGAACGTGTTGCCGAAAATCAGGAGCTGGTTACGGCCCAGGCCTTTCTCAATACAGTGGGCCTGCCTGAAAACGACGGAGTTAAAGCTCTCTCGGCATTTCAGGAGATATTCAGTGCTGTTGAAGATGAGAACATTGTTCGGGCAAAAATTGACGGTGAAAACATCTTTGTGAAACAGTTCAGTGGTCAGGGCTTATGGGGAACCGTAAGCGGTGTAATCGCGGTGAATGAATCTGTTACAAGGTTTATCGGTCTGGATATTATCAGCCACGAGGAAACACCGGGACTGGGAGGCCGTATCGAAGAGGACTGGTTCAAAGATCAGTTTCGAGGAGAAACTATTCCTGCAGACGGTATCAAAGTCAGAAAAGGTGAGGGCGGTTCGGACAAAGATCCGGATAACGGTATTGTTGACGGTATCACCGGTGCATCCCTTACCAGCGTATCCATGGAAGTTATAGTGAATAATGAAATTACAGCGTTTCGCAGGGAGGCCGGAAAATGAGTCAGGCTCTGATGAACAACAACACTCCGGCCGCCATTCTACGAAGAAATCTCTGGACCGATAATCCCATTTTCGTACAGATTCTGGGTATCTGTTCCACACTGGCAGTTACCAATAACCTGACAAATACTCTTATAATGACTCTGGCAGTTACACTTGTTACCGGTCTGTCCAGTACGACAGTTTCCATTATTAAAGGACTCATCCCCCGGAAGGTCAGGATGATAGTTCAAACCCTTATAATCGCCTTTTATGTGATTCTGGTGGATATCGTGCTCAGGGCCTATATCCCTGAAATATCCAGGGCCCTGGGGCCTTATGTCGGTCTCATCATCACCAACTGCATCATCATGGGAAGGGCTGAAGCCTTCGCTCAATCCAATCCTCCTGTCATGGCCCTTTGGGATGGTTTGACAAGTGGTGTCGGTTACATGGCGGTACTTGTGATAATTGCCGCAATAAGGGAAATACTCGGGGCGGGAACTCTGATGGGATTCCAGATTCTCGGTAACGGTTTTACCACCTGGACCATCATGGTAATGCCTCCCAGCGCGTTCTTCCTTCTCGGCAGCTTCATATGGGCGGCCAAGAGCATCATGATCAAGAAGGAGGCTTCCTGATGACAGCTCAGATTAATCCGCTGGTGATACTCTTTGCATCAGTTTTTACCGGTAACATCCTGCTCACCAATTTTCTCGGAATGTGCTCTTTTATTTCCATCAGCAAGGATATGAAATCAGCCAACGGTCTGGGACTGGCAGTTACAGTTGTTCTCACCATCACCACGGTCATCAACTGGGCCATGATGAATTATATTCTGATACCCCTGGATCTGATGGTGTATCGCTACATTGTTTTTATAATTGTTATTGCCGCGACGGTGCAGATGCTTGAGATGATTATCGATAGGGTAAGCCCCGCGCTTTACATGTCTCTGGGAATATTTCTTCCCCTTATTACGGTGAACTGTGCCATTCTCGGCGTCGCCCTCTTTATGCAGATTCGAAATTATGATTTTTCCCAGACCCTGGCTTTCGGATTCGGTTCCGGATTGGGCTGGTGGCTGGCAATTCTGGCCCTGGCCGCTATTCAAAAGAAAGTTGCCCGGGCACCTGTTCCTGCGGGATTGAAAGGACCGGGAATCACCCTCATCATTATCGGCTTCATGGCTCTGGCCTTTGTCGGGTTCAGCGGCATGCTGAATGTTCAATAGGGGAGGGCTTGAATGGGATATTTAATTGCACCACTGGCCATAGCCGGAATCGCCGCTGTTCTGGCAGCCTTCATAGCCCTTGTCGATATGGTAGCCAACAACTACGGCGAGGTTGTCATTGATATTAATGACGGTAAAAAAGAAATGACAGTAAGGGGCGGGGCTCCGCTGCTTGTCACTCTTTCATCCGAGGGACTCTACCTTCCATCAGCTTGCGGGGGCAGAGGAAGCTGCGGTGCCTGCAAGTGTAAAGTGACCTCTGACGTCGGGCCTCATCTGCCCACCGAAACTCCTTACATGACTCCCGGGGAGATACAGGAGAACATTCGTCTGGCCTGTCAGGTGAAGGTGAAGACAGATATCGGAATCGAGATTTCCGACGATCTTTTTAACGTCAAACAGTTCAACGCTGCGGTCCTGTCCATAAAGGATGTGACTTATGACATCAAGGAAGTACTCTTCGACCTGGGTGATGAAACCGTGGATTTCGAGGCGGGAAAATATATTCAGCTTGTTATTCCGCCTTATAATAAGATTAAAGGATCTACCCAGAGGGCGTATTCCATGTCCTCCCGCCCCTCCGACAAGCATCACATAGAGGTTCTGGTACGCCTGGTTCCCGGCGGAATCGCCACCACTTATGTTCATGAGCAGCTCAAAGTAGGGCAGAAGCTGGATCTTATCGGGCCGTTCGGAGACTTCAGGCGCAGCAATTCGGATTCCATAATGCTCTGTGTTGCCGGCGGATCGGGTATGGCACCCTTCAAATCCATGCTGTATGACATGCTGGAGAATGGAGAGTTGGATAGGGAGGTATGGTACTTCTTCGGCGCCAGGACCACAAAGGATATGTTTTACATGGATGAGATGAGAGCTCTGGAGAAGAAGCTTCCAAATTTCCACTTTGTACCGGCATTATCCGAACCTCAAGACGGCGATGATTGGGACGGTCCAACGGGTTTGATAACAGATGTGCTTGATACCTACCTCAAAGAACATATTAACAGCGAAGGGAAGGTTCTCGAAGGTTACCTTTGCGGGAGCCCGGGTATGATCGATGCATGTAACAATGTAATGAATAACAACGGTGTTATTCAGGAAAATGTCTACTACGACAAGTTTGCATAGGGAGGCATGTGATGAAAATGACACCAGAATTGAAAAAAGCCAGAGAGAACATGGATCCCGGTATTATAACTGCAGAAGGATTCCTCGGTACGGATAAACGCAGCCTTTCAACCATCATCGATGAGGATTCACAGCTGATGGGAAGCCTGGAACTCGACGCTGTTGATGTAGCCGGAAGATTGCGGCATCTGATGGAAGAGGGACGTAAGGGATTGGGAGAATCTGTAACAGTCGATTCTGAATGGCTGGTAAGGACCGATGAGGCTCGGGGGTATCTTACATGTCCCTGGGAGGACGGTATCTTCCGGAAAGTGAACGTAACAGTTGAGAGAAAAGATACCGGAGAGAAGATTTTCTTTACCGACCTCTCTATTCATCTCCTGGAAGCCCATGGTTTTCTGGAGGGTCGAGGTTCTTCCTTCCGGCTGAATCTGGAAACAGTTAAGCACATATTAAATGGTTAATTATGGATATAAAAACAACAATTGAAGATATAGATCCCGTAGAAAGAGCCGCCAGGCATTTTGCCCCTCTTCTGATTGCAAAGGGTGTAATCGGCCTGATTGCAGGCATCACACTACTGTTCTGGCCTAAAACCGGATTGGCGGTTGTTGCCGTCACACTGGGTGTTTTTCTATTATTCGACGGTATTGAGCGGCTTATTGCCGTACTGCGCAGTCCGGCGGAAACCGGTCGGTCTGATTTTCTTTCTATTGCCGGAGCAGTACTTAGAATTATTTTTGGCGTTGTGATTCTGTTTAATCCTGTGGGAACAGGAAGTTTCTGGATCACCGTGGCCTTTATCATTGCCGGCATTAACCTGGTTGTCAGTTCCCTCTTCATGTTCTGGAGTGAACCTCAACTTAAAGAGGAACCTTTATCGGCGATGGCGGCAGTACTGATGCTTCTTCTGGGTCTGATGATGATTATACTGCCTCTGGTGACGGCTTTGCTGATGTTCCGAATCCTGGGATCAATTCTTGTACTGGCGTCCGTTCCTTCTTTTGCCGTAGGCCTGCGCTCAATCAACCGACTTTCAGGGCAATAAAGGTTTGATCATCATGCTTGGCGCCTGAAGTGAAGTCGTCAATATAGTCCTTAACACGCCTGGCAAGTTCTCTGGGATGCTGATCAGAACACCTTGCGACAAACCGCAGCAGCCTGTCAGTTCCCAATTCCTCACCATTATTGTCTCTGGCCTCGGGCAGACCGTCGGTAAACAACACCAGATAGTCGTTGGTCTTTACCCGGATTTTCTTGTGGCCGAAGGATGCGTTGATGTCAATTCCCAGAGGCAGCCCGTCGGTGTCGAACATCCTGTATTTCCCCGATTCTCCTCTGAGTATGTAAAGCGGATGATGGGCGCCGTTTGAGTAGGAAACGGTACCTTTTCCGGCATCAAGAATAATTATGGAAATGGTTGCGAATCTGTCACCGCCGAGACGGCCGGTTACAGCTCTGTTCAATTCGGTCATGATTTGATCTGAACGTTTTTCCGGAGAGCTGATTGACCGGATTATGGTTCGTATCATAATCATCAGCAGTGACGCAGGAACACCTTTTCCCGAGACGTCGCATATAACAACAGCAGTTTTACCGTTTCCAAGAGCGAAAACATCATAATAATCACCGCTTACGCCCTTGGCCGCATCACTGAAAGCAGCAACTTCAGCTCCCTTCAGCGCAGGCATTTTTTCAGGAAGCAGCGTTTTCTGGATATCCGCGGCAACTTCAATTTCACGATTTATCTGATGGCTGATCAGTAATTCATGATACTTCTGCATATTGTCCATGGTCAGGGCGATGAACTCCCCGTAAGAGCGCATGTAGGCGTAATCCAGATCGGTGAAAACCGCATCCTCCCGGGTGAGGGCCAATGCCAATATCCCCAGAGTGGCTCCTGAAATATTCAGCGGGATGAATATGGCGGAATTAATAAAGGCATCGGAATCGCTTGCCAGGTTGTCAGCCAGTTCTCCGTCAGTGTTATCCCTGATAAAACGAGGTTCCCCGCTTGACAATACCTGCCCCAGAATGCCTTCACCTGATGCGATGCGGTGGGTCTTGAACCAGTCGAGTATGTATTCACGCTTACTGCCGACTGTGGGGGGGAGGGGCATGGGCGGAGGGAAGTACCCCTGGGATTTTTTAAGCATCAGCATTTCATTATCGATACCCAGGAGCAGACCGGCATCAGCTCCGGTGTTGTCAATAGCCAATTCAAGAATGAAATCTTCCAGGTTTTCCAGTTCCGCCTCTTCGCCGGATACACTGCCTATATCCCTCATCATGTCTTTCATCGACTCGATACGGTTCCAGAGATCCTGGGTAAGGGTTCTGAAGTGATTTGAAATTCCCTCGAATTCGTCACCTGAACGAATATCAAGATTTATATTAAAGTTGCCGTTGGCCACTTCTGCCAGGTTTCTCTCCAGTTCCATGATGTGCCGGCTGAAATTCCCTGAGAAGCGGATAACAAATATAGCTCCGCCGACATGAATCAGAAGGGCAATTACAATTGTTGTCAGATATAAAGACGATGAGAATTGATCTACCTGCCGGCTCAGATCCGAAATAAAATTTTCATTCGGGATTAAGATACCGGCTACCAGAGATTCTCTTAAATCATCGAAATTCCTTCCGATTTCCGTTATTCCCATAGCCTGTGGAGAATCAAATCCGAATCTGGATCCGATGAGCTCTTTTGATATTTTAATACCATTATCACCGATTAATTTTGGCAGCTCTCCGGCTGAAAAAACTTCAAAATCTTCAATCAGCGGTTCAATCTCCAGGGTTTTTATGGCCCACCAGGCTTCCGTGAGGGCATCCTTGCGGGTAAGGGCCGATTCACCAAGTAAATGGTGGTAGGGATTGTTCAGCATTTGGGTGTACAAAGTATCAAATTGCCGATAAGAGGAAATCCAGTCTTCCCAGAGAAGGTTCAGATTTATGCTTCTACTGCTGAAAAAGTCGGTATTCTGTTCCAGGTTTTTCAATTCAGTTCTGGTCTCAATGCTTTGGAGTTCCAGTTGTTTCAGCTTGTAAGCCTGGGTGAATCGAAAGAAAACAAACGCTGTTGAGCCAAGGAACCCCGCTATGATAATAAATTGAATCAATGTGAGCTTGGTACGGATTCTCATGCAGCACTCCCACCGGTGTATTTGAGGATAATAACCGTCTGGTCGTCTTTCTGATCGGTACCCCTTTCAAAATATTCCATTTCTGTCCGGAGGGCTTCGATTATTTCATCGGGATTGTTTCCTGCCTGGGAATGCACCAATGCCAAAAGGCTCTTGATTCCAAAGGCTTTATCATCCCGGCTTCTGGATTCGGGTATTCCATCGGTATGAAACAGGACAAGATCATCAATATCCAATACCCCGCTCTGCTGCTGATAAAGGGCCTTTCTGTCTATCCCCACCGGGATTCCTTCAGTCTGAATCGCCTCGAACTCTTTTGTAGACGAGCGTAATATCTGCAGCGGATAATGAGCGGCGGATGAAAATGTAAAACTTCCATCTGTATCAATAATCAGTATTCCAACACTGGCATAGTTTTCTATGGCAATTCGGCGGGTCATATCCTGATTCAGTTGGGTCATGATTGAGCGAGCATCTTTATCAGAAGAAGAAACCAATCTCAGTATGGTACGGATCATAACCATGACAAGGCCTGCGGGAACCCCCCGGCCTGCAACCTCACAGATGGTTATCATTGTTTTCCCGTCACCCATGGGATATACGTCGAAATAGTCACCATTAAGGCCTTTTATGCTTCGGGACATAAATGCCACATCTCCACAAGGAAGCCCTGGCAATTGTCTGGGAAGCAGATTCTGCTGAATCTCTTCTGCTATACCGAGTTCTCTATTCAATTGAGTGGCTTCAAGAAGATCTGAATATTTATAGATATTATCCAGGGTTATGGCTGCCAGCTCACCGAAGGATTGAATATTGGCAAACTCAAGGTCGGTGAATACCTTATTCGGCCTTGAGGATGTTATCACAATAACACCGAAGACAGTTGAACCGATTTGAAGCGGTACAACTATAATTGATGATATAAACAGTGCATCATCGACGGCTCGTGACCAGTCAATTGTATCATCATTTGAAACATTCCTGACCATAATTGCCCGGCCGTTAACAGCAGATGTTCCCAGTATTGTCTTTCCGGGCTGTATTATCCTTGAACGGAGAATCGCTTCAATATCCTCTTCCTCCGGGGCTTCAGGCAAATCCGTAACCGGGAATGGGGGTCTGAACCGACCGGCTGAAAGTGAAAGTATGAGCTCCCCTGAATCTCCGCCGACTTTGTACAATGCAGCCCCGTCGGCGATGGTTTCCCGCATGGCCAGTTTAAGAAGCGTGGACTCCACCTGAGTAGAATCCAAACCGGTAACCAGTGTTTGACCGATGTCATGCATTATAAGACGGAAGGATTCCAGTTTGGCTCCCAGGGTTCTGGTAAAGGAATTGATACTGCCGGCCAGACTGTTGAATTCATCCTGGCCTTTCATCTCGATTCTGATGGAAAAATCCCCGCCTACGACACCGAAAAGAGATTGATCAAGATATATCAGTTTTCGGCTCAGACTGTTGGCAAAAAGAAAAACCCCGAATATCGTGAGTAGCAGAGCCAGAGCCGGTACGGCGATGGAAATAATTACCTGCCTCAGTCTGTAACTTTCCGCGGCCAGAAGCATGTTTACACGGGTTTGATGGATAAGCTTCTCGAAATTGCCGAAGGCTGATTCCCGGGAAGATATTTCCGAGATGGCATTATCAAGTTTCCTCATATACGCGTAAGGGGCATCTCCGGACTCCCGGAGCTGAGCCTGGAGGTACAGCAATGAATCATTTTTGCTGTATGGAGATTCATTACGTAAATCCAGGTAAATGGATATATCATCAATTACGAATGTTTTTTTTGTACCCTCCCAGCTATCGGTAATAGCCGTAAACAGAGCCTGTACATCCGAAGACAATCGATTGAATAAACGGTCATCCTTTATACTTGT
>JAUUYD010000009.1 GCA_030590585.1 Spirochaeta sp. | reverse complement strand
TGAACAGGGAATTCGAAGTTTCAGTAACCGTTGGAATAGGCTCATCGGTTGATAACCTTTCCAGCCTTTCAAGGTCTTATAGAGAGAGTCTGTCAGCCCTTGAGAAAACGGGTTTGAAACAGACCATTCATCATTATTCAGATACATACAAGTTTAAGAATAATTTTGATCCCGGGAATATTTCCATGGATTTGATGAATAATGGCTGGCCTGATGCTGAAAATGAATGGTTCAGAAACCGTATTGGGTCTTTTAACAGTGTTGATACAGTTAAAGACAGAATTCTTTCCATCTTGTTTGAATTGCGTCGTTCTTTACTTCTTGATGAAGAGAGCTCTTTCCCTGCGGATTTGAGTAACAGGGTAATCTTCGGGCGACTTGATGCTGCCGGATCTGAAACTGCAGTATTAGATACGTTTCATCTGCTGTTCCGGGATTTTCAAGCGTTCCATTCAAAAAACCGGCACCCGGCTGTTCATGAAGGTGTTCGTAAGGCCCGGAGCTATATTGAAAAGAATTTCATGAGAAATATATCTCTTGATATTGTTGCCGAAGAAATTGGAATCAGCCCCTTTTACCTGAGCCACCTGTTTAAAGAAACCACCGGAAAAACGTATATCGGATATCTTACCGAATATCGGATAAACAGAGCTGTCGATTATATTAATGAGAATCGTTTCTCCCTTGCTGAAGTTGCATCAAAATGCGGTTATTCAAGCCCGGCATATTTTACAAAAGTCTTCAAGAAAACCAACGGTGGGACAGTCTCTGAGATTGGCGGTATATGCTCCGTTGTGTAATACCTAACTAACAAGTCAGGACAAATCAAGACATCTATAGACAATCACACCCATTTATGCCTATATTCCCCACAGGAAGTCATTATGACCATAGAAAAACCGGCACTCACCATCCCGGATGTAGCGCAAATCCTCAAAGTATCGGAAAAAACCATTACTCGAATGCTGCAGGATGGATCGATACCCGGATTCAAAGTTGCCAATCAGTGGCGATTTCACCCTGAAGATTTTGATAATTGGCTGAAGAAGAAACGCAGCGAAAGAGGTGGTTCTGCCCGTAACGGCATAGCCGCCATGCTCAGTCAGGAAATCGAATCGGTTCCATTATCCAGGCTCACTGCAGAAGATCTGGTTGTAACAGATATTCCTTCAGGAACGAAAGAAGACGTTCTGGCAGCTCTTACTCAGCCCCTTGTTGATAGGGGAATTGTTACCATTCCGGATAGATTTATTTTGGGATTGATGGATCGGGAAGAAATGATGTCCACAGGAGTGGGCGGTGGTGTTGCTCTGCCTCACTTGAGAACCCCCCGGGATCAGCCGGTTGATCGGCCTCTTATTATTGTTGGTATTTCTCCTGACGGTGTCGAATGGAAATCTATAGATGGTAATCCGGTGAATCTATTTCTTATGCCTGTAACGGGTAATGAGGTAATTCATATCCGTACTCTTGCGGCAATAAGGCAGGCTCTGGTGATTGACGGCATTATTGATTTGCTTATGGAAGCCGGGTCAGGCAAAGAACTGATGTCTATTCTTCTTAAAATTGAAACATTGCAGCAGCATCTCATAATGAACAAAGGAAACCTTGATGGAATTGAATAAACTGCTTCGGCAGGATAATTGCCTGATACTCCAGAGTAATACAAAAACGGAAGCTTTATTGGAGCTTATTGACCTCCTGGAAAATGGGGGGTCGGTTAAAAACATTGAAGAGCTGAAGCGGGAAATATTCTACCGGGAGCAGATAATGAGTACCGGAATCGGTCAGGGAATCGGCATTCCACATGTCCGGTTTGCCGGTGTCTCAGAACCGGAGATTCTTGTCGGGATAAAGCCGGCCGGTTTTAATGATTATGAATCTCTGGACGGTGAATCGGTGAAAATGATTTTCATGATTCTTGTCGGTGAGAATCAGCACAAAGAATACTTAAGAATACTCTCTCTTCTGGTTCACAAATTGAAAGATGAAAATTTCCGTACTTCCCTGACTTCTGCAGAGAACTCCGAAGCCGTTTTTTCCGTTCTTACTGGTGATGCAAAATGACAGGAATAGAGAATTTTCTTGCCGGGCACCTGAACCCGGAGAGACTCAATGCTTTACTTCTTCTGGGTGTGGTTCTCTTCGGGGGAACCTGGGTGGGACGTCTGTTTCAGATGTGGAAGATTCCCCAGGTTGTCGGATATATCGGGCTGGGGCTGGCCCTGGGAAACACCGGACTGGGCTGGATTGATTTAAAAACTTTAACTCATCTTCAGCCATTCAGTACCTTTGCTCTGGGATTGATTGGATTTATGATCGGCGGTGAATTAAAGATTAAAACCATCAGGAAATACGGAAAACAATTCACAACCATACTTTTAATGGAGTCCTTCGGGGCTTTTCTTGTTGTATCAATGCTGATTACCGCAGCCGGATGGTTCTTCTTTAAGAATTGGTCTTTTGCCATTTCTCTGGGACTTCTGATGGGTTCCATTTCCGCGGCAACGGCACCTGCGGCTACAAGCGATGTACTCTGGGAAAACAAGACAAAGGGTCCTTTGACAACAATTATTCTGGGCATTGTGGCCATGGATGATGCTGTGGCCCTTCTCCTCTTTGCTGTCTCTACCAGTGTGGTGGGTATTCTCATGGGTACTGGAGGCGGTCATAGTTTTGGTTCCAGCCTTCTGGATCTGATCTGGGAAATTGGTATGGCTGTTATTATGGGTGGGGGAATGGGATTCATCCTTTACAGGGTTATCCGCAGCTTTTCCGAAGAGGATAAGATTCTGGCATTTTCAATCGGTGCCATTCTTCTTCTCATCGGCCTGGCTATATTTCTGGGGGTGGATATTATTCTTGCCGCCATGAGTATGGGTTTTTTTATCACCAACTTCGCTCCCCGGCGGAGTAAGGAAACTTTTCATCTGGTTGAACGCTTTACCCCTCCGATCTTTATTCTGTTTTTTGTTATGGTTGGTGCCAAACTCGATGTTAAAGGTTTAACGTCGGTAACAGTTGTTCTTGCATCAATCTATCTGGTCAGCCGGATTGCCGGTAAAGCGGTAGGAGCCATTTTAGGATCCACCTTCTCAAAAGCTCCCCGGAGTGTCAGACGATACCTGCCCTTTTCTCTTCTGAGTCAGGCAGGGGTGGCTATCGGTTTATCAATTATTGCCGGCCAGGTGTTTATCGGACCTCTGGGAGACACCATTGTAATGGTTGTTACGGCAACCACCTTTGTGGTTCAGCTCTTAGGTCCGCCTCTTGTGAAATTTGCCGTTACCCGAGCCGGAGAAGTGGGTTTGAATATTACCGAAGAGGATTTAATCCGTCAAAGCCGTGCGGAGGATATTGCCGACAAGGATATTCCTGCGATAAAAGAGAACGCCGATATACGGTCCATTCTGAAAATTTTTGCAGAACGGGACAATCTTTACTATCCTGTAGTAAATGAGTCGGGAGAATTAAAGGGTATTCTTTCCATAGAAAAACTTAAAGATACCTTTATTGCTTCGGATATTTCAGATTTTCTGCTGGCTCATGACATTATGGAGAATGCGGAGTTCAGCTGTCGGGCCGATACCGAAGCCTCGGAGGTTCGTGAGATATTTAAAAATCGGGGCCTTGCATCCATACCTGTTATTGATGAGAAAGGAATTGTGTACGGGATGATTGAATACCGGCGGATGCAGCAGTTGATATCTCGACGCCTGCTGGAATTGAAATCGAAGGCAACAGCTCTGGAGAAGGTTTAGGATAGTGAAGTTTCAAAGGCTTTCTCCCCTATTTTTTGTTGTAATTCTCATTGTGCTGGCAGTCTTTCCTGTTGTCGCCGGGGAGTCTGCAGCAGCCGGAGAGGCCGATGCGGTCGAGGAGACCGCCGAAGCTGAAAGCCTTGATGTCTCAGAAGCTCTCTTTGAACATGTTCTTGACGGAAATACACTGGAGCTCTTTCCCTTTCTACCGGAAATACACCTGCCGGCTGGATTGAGCATGCACCGTTTAATGCTCGTTCTATCAGTGATTCTGGTTGCCGGATTATATCTGGCATGGATAAAAAAGGGTGATCTTAAGCCAAAGGCGCGTACGGTTTTTCTGGAGAGCCTGGTTCTGTTTGTCCGGGATGATATTGTCTATCCGATTATGGGAGAGGAACGGGGCGAAAAATGGCTGCCGTTTTTTTCCACCATGTTTCTATTTATTGCGGCGATGAATATGCTGGGCCTGATTCCGGCGTTCAAGACGGCTACAGGAAATATCAATGTTACCACAGGGATAGCTGTCATTGTTCTTCTGCTTACCTTCATTGCCGGATTTAAATCTCTTGGCTTTGTGCACTTTTTTAAGAACCTGTATCCCGAAGGAACCCCTGTTGTTATCGGTGTTTTTGTTATGCTTTTAGAGTTCATAAGTATGTTTACAAAATCAATGGTTTTAAGTCTTCGGCTCTTTGCCAATATGTTTGCAGGGCATCTGGCAATACTCTCGTTTCTGGTTTTGATTTTTGTAATCACCCCGTTTTTCGGATTTATCTCAGTTCCGTTTTCTGTTTTTACCTATACGCTTGAAGTACTTGTAGGTTTGCTTCAGGCTTTCGTTTTTACGCTTTTGAGCTGCATTTTTATTACAATGGCGAGTACCCCTGAAGGGGAATAGATATTGAAATTTTTATAGGAGCAAATATGGATTTATCGATGATGGCACGGGCTGTTGCAGTGGTTGGAGCGGGTATTGGAATTGCCGGGGGCAGTATTGGAATCGGAATAATCGGGTCGAAAGCTCTTGATGCGATTGCCCGGCAGCCTTCTGAAAAAAAGGATATCCGAACCAACATGATACTCATGGCGGCCCTTATTGAAGGACTTGCATTTTTCGGTGCAATTATCGCCCTTCTGGTAGTTTTTAAATAAGCCGCTATGGATCTTTTTACCCTCGACCCCGGCCTTGTCATCTGGACATGGATAAGCTTTGGAATACTCTTTTTTATTCTCTGGAAGTTTGTTTTTCCTCCTTTGATGGAAAACCTGAAAAACAGAGAGAAAACCATCGCAAAATCGATTGATGATGCCGCGGCCATTCAAAAACGCCTTGAGGAAATTGAAGGTGAACGGGGAGATCTTCTGAATAGAAGCAATGCCGAAGCTGATGAGCTGCTGCTTCAGACCCGCGCCGATGCCGAACAGTTGAAGAAAAGTTTGCTTGAGAAAGCTGAAGAAGAAGCGGCTGAGGTTCTGATACAGGCCCGAAAGAAAGCCGCTGCAGAGCGGCAAGCCCTGCTTCAATCCTTTCAGGCAGATCTGGCTGATTTTGTCTGTGATGCTTCAGAAAAGGTGATTGCCTCGGCTTTTATCACTGAGAAAGAACGAGAGTTTACCCGGGAGCTTGTAAAAGAGTTATGAGCGGCCGCCTGGTTGTAAAGCGTTATGTTCACGTCCTCTTTGATACCGCAGTTGAAGCATCGGTTCTCAAAGAGGTAGTGGGCGACATTGCTGCTCTTGATAGAATACTCACCGAGGCTCCGCAGATAAGGGACTACTGCCTTTCACCTCATAACAACCGGGTTAATGAAAAAGAGTTTGTAAACATAGCCTTTGTACCGTATTTCCATGATTTTACCGGGCGGATGCTGCTGACTCTTTGTGAAAACGGCCGTCTGGCCGGGATTCCCTTTATTCCGGCAGCCTTCGGGGAACTCCTTGAACTCAAGGGTGATACCATGACTGCTGTTCTGGAAAGTGCTGCTGAAATGTCCCCCGAAACGACTAAGAAAATTATCTCCAAACTGGAGAAACAGAGTGGGAAAAAAGTTCGCCTTGAAACCCGTGTATTACCGAAACTTATCGGGGGATTCAGAATTACCAGGCAGAACAGAATCCTTGATTTGTCCGTATCCGGCAGAATAAAGAAACTGAGAATACTCCTGAAACAGGGGTAAATAATAGGATCAACTATGAGAGATGACATTAAACCGGCAGAAATACTTGAGATTCTGAAAAAAAAGATTACTGGATTTGAACCTCATGCTGAGGAAATCGAAATCGGGAAGGTAATTCAGGCCGGTGACGGCATAGCTCAGGTTTGGGGTCTGGAGAATATCCTTTCCGGTGAGCTTGTTGAAATTGACACCGTAGAGGGTGAGGTTGTTCATGGCATTGTGATGAACCTGGAAGAGGAAACAGTCGGTGTTATTCTCTTCTCGGATTATGAGCTGGTACGTGAGGGCTGCACGGTACGACGGACAAAACGTGTGGCAGAAGTTCCCGTAGGGGAAGCGCTTCTGGGCCGGGTTGTTGACCCCCTGGGGAATCCCCTGGATGGTAATGGATCCATCAAAGCGGAAAAACAGAGCCGTGTTGAAGTCAAAGGACCCGGGATAATCGAGAGACAGAACGTTGTCGAACCGCTGCAGACCGGAATCAAGGCCATTGACGCCATGATTCCCATCGGCCGGGGACAGCGGGAACTGATTATCGGCGACCGGCGAACCGGAAAAACCACCATCGCTATCGATACCATCATCAACCAGAAAAACTCTAAGGAAAAGGATAGAGTGTACTGCTTTTATGTAGCCATCGGGCAAAAACGTTCCTCAGTTGTTCAGCTGGTGGAAACCCTGCGGCAGCAGGGAGTACTTGAGTTTACCACCATTATTGCCGCTACAGCATCAGACCCTGCGTCCCTTCAGTATCTGGCGCCCTATGCGGCCACAGCTATGGCGGAGTATTTCCGGGACAGCGGGCGGCATGCCCTGGTGATTTTTGACGATCTTACCAAGCATTCCCAGGCCTACCGTGAACTCTCCCTCCTGATGCGCCGTTCTCCCGGGCGGGAAGCCTATCCCGGAGATATCTTCTATCTCCATTCACGCCTTCTGGAACGGGCGGCGAAAATGAGTGAGGAAAAGGGCTCGGGTTCCCTGACAGCCCTTCCCATCGTTGAAACCCAGGAAGGGGATGTCTCCGCCTACATCCCGACAAACGTCATTTCCATAACGGACGGCCAGATCTTTCTGGAAGCCAATCTGTTCAATTCCGGCCTCCGCCCTGCAATCAATGTCGGGATTTCCGTTTCCCGGGTTGGCGGGGATGCTCAGATCAAGGCGATGAAGCAAACCGCCGGCGCACTCCGTATCGACCTGGCCCAGTTCCGGGAGCTTGCGGCTTTCATGCAGTTCTCCTCTGAGCTGGATGCATCCACCAAGAACCAGCTGAGCCGGGGGGAAAGGCTCACAGAGATTCTCAAACAGCCCCAGTATTCACCCGTCGATGTATTCAAACAGATAATGATACTTAAAGCTGGAATTACCGGCAGGCTGGATAAATACCCCACGGCAAAACTTCTCGCGTATCAGAAAGGGCTCTCGGAGTTCCTTGATACGGATTCCAAGGCTAAAACATTTTTGGATCGCCTGAAAGCCTCAGCCTCATTCGCTGACGGACTTGAAGAGGAAGCTGATAAGATTTTCGATGCCTTCGAAGATGTTTTCCGCCCTGATTCAGTCGAAACAGGGATTGACTCCGGTTATACGGTAAATCTGGCTATGGCCATGGGGCAGCGGAACTCCCGGATCAACCGTGACATGCTTAAGCTCATCGAGCGGATTACATCCCGGGAGCTTGCATCCCCGTCTCTGGAATCTGAAATTGAACAGATAATTTCAGGGAAAGATGTCGTTGAAAAAGACCGTTTCGAAGATCTCCTGGAAACCTGCACCATTATTGATTACGGAAAAAGTTCTTCCATGGAAGAACTTTTCAAGGCTGCCGCGAAGCGTATGGCAAAAAAATCCGGGGATATCAGTTCGGCACAGGTTTATGAAAAGCTGATAGAGAGGGAAGCTTCCAGTTCTACGGCTTTAAGCCCGTTTTTTGCCATTCCCCACATCGTTGTTGAGGGTAAAGAGAAGTTCCAGCTGCTGATTGTCCGCTCACTGAAGGGGATAGAATTCAGCCCCGACAAGGATGCTGTTCACTCGGCGTTCTTCCTTCTCGGATCAATGGATCAGCGGCATTTTCATCTTGTTGTGCTCTCCTCCCTGGCCCAGATTGTTCAGCATCCTGACTTTGAAACCGAGTGGATCAAAGCGAAAAACCCCGGAGCTCTCCGGGAGCTTCTTTTGAAGATAAAAAGAAAACAGATGGAGGAGTGGAAAATATTCATGAGTAATATCAGGGATCTCGGCAATAAAATAAACTCACTTCAGAACATGCAGAAAGTGATGCGGGCCATGAATATGATTGCGTCCATCAAGCTCCGCAAGCTGTACACCGTACAGAGTTCTCTGGCACTTTTTGATGATTCGATTGAGAAAATCCGCTCGGATATTTTTTCCGCCCTTCCTGACTCGGATCATCCGCTGATAAAAGGCAGTACCCATATTCAGAAGATACACATCATCATGTTTACCGCGGATAAAGGATTGTGCGGAGCCCATAACTCATCCGTGCAGAAAGCGGCTGCCCTCCTTGCCGAAGAGAACATGCAAAAGGGGATTCAGATTGAGTTCAGCTGTATAGGAAATAAAGGGGCTCACTACTGCAGCAGGAAAGAATATGAAATCTTTCAGCAGGCAGAGATAAACGACAGGGTATTCAACAGGGAAGAATTAAAAACAATCTCCCGGAGGGTGTTTTCTCGTTTTATCGGGAACGAAGTTCAGAAAATTTATGCTGTAGGCAATATCTTTCATTCCACATTGTTTCAAGAAACAAGCACGCTGCAGCTTCTTCCTTTCTTCAAAACAAAAGAGGCGAATTCCCCGCTTGTGAAAACCGAACCCGAGGGTGATGCTCTCGCTCTTGAAACGGCGGAACTTTATCTTCTCTACAAGCTGCAATCTCTGCTTTTAAACTCTTACTTGAGCGAGCATTCCTCAAGGATGACCGCCATGGAAAATGCCAAGAATAACTCGGAAGATCTGGTTAACAAATACATCACAATACAGAATCATGCCCGGCAGGCTTCTATCACCAACGAACTGATCGAGATAGTGTCCGGCAAAGAGGCGATGAAGGGATAGTACATGAATAAAGAAACAAGAACGGGTAAAGTTGTCCAAATCCTGGGACCGGTAATTGATGTCCGCTTTGATAAGGGCAATCTGCCTGAAATCTACACCGCTTTAACCGCAACAAATCCTGCTATCAACGATCAGGAAAACAATCTTGTTCTGGAAGTTGTTCAGCACATCGGTGATAACACCACCCGGACCATTGCCATGGATTCAACCGACGGTCTCAAGCGGGGCATCTTTGTTGTTGATACCGGAGAGCAGATTACCGTTCCTGTTGGTGAGGAAACCCTGGGCCGGATTATGGATGTAACAGGAAAGCCTGTAGATGAGCAGGGTGAAATTATCAGTAAAAAGCGCTATCCCATTCACCGTGCCGCTCCGAAATTTGATGAACTGAGTACCTCCAACGAGATTCTGGTTACCGGGATTAAGGTTGTTGACCTCCTGGCGCCCTACATGAAAGGAGGCAAGATAGGCCTCTTCGGCGGTGCCGGCGTGGGTAAAACCGTTCTTATCATGGAACTGATCAATAATATCGCCAAGGTACACGGCGGCAATTCCGTCTTCTGCGGGGTGGGAGAACGTACCCGTGAAGGCACCCAGCTCTTCGGGGAAATGAAAGAATCCGGGGTTATCGACCGAACCTCCCTTATCTTCGGTCAGATGAACGAACCCCCGGGAGCCCGTGCCCGGGTGGCCCTTTCCGCCTTGAGTGTTGCTGAGTATTTCAGAGAAGAAGAACAGAAAGACGTTCTGCTCTTTATTGACAATATCTACCGCTTTGTTCAGGCCGGTGCCGAAGTGTCCGCCCTTCTCGGGCGTATCCCCTCGGCGGTGGGTTATCAGCCCACCCTGGCCACAGAACTCGGCGAACTTCAGGAACGCATCACCTCCACAAAACAGGGCTCCATCACCTCGGTGCAGGCCGTTTATGTTCCCGCCGACGACTACACCGACCCGGCTCCGGCAACCACATTCTCCCATCTGGATGCCACCACCAACCTCAGCCGGGCCATCGTGGAAATCGGTATCTACCCGGCAGTTGATCCCTTGGCTTCTTCTTCCCGGATGCTTTCACCGGATATTGTGGGAGACCGGCATTATTCCGTGGCCCGGCGGGTACAGGAGATTCTTCAGGTGTACAAGAACCTTCAGGATATCATCGCCATTATGGGTATGGATGAGCTTTCGGATGACGACAGGAATACCGTTGAACGGGCCAGAAAAATCCAGAAGTTTCTATCCCAGCCCTTCTCGGTTGCCGAAAACTTCACCGGGATGAAAGGCGTATTTGTTCCCCTTGAGGATACCATTCGTTCTTTTGAGGAGATTATTGACGGGAAACATGACGATCTCCCAGAGCAGGCCTTTTACATGGTGGGTACAGTGGAAGAGGCCCGTAAAAAAGCCGGGAAGCTGTAATTTCCATGAAGACTTTTACGCTGACAGTCATCAGTGATTCGAAGACTCTCTTCTCAGGGCAGGCGCTCTATTGCAGTGTAACTACTTCTTCCGGATCCATGGGATTTGAGGCAAATCATGAACCATTTTTATGTACACTGCAGGAAGATTCCAATATTCAGATAAGGGATGTTTCGGCTAAAGAAACGGAAGTGGAAATTGAAAGCGGTATGCTCTCGTTTAAAGACAATGCCTGTACGATTTCTGTTCTTAAGTAGATTGGTCCAATTCACTTCCAATGTGTCGATAAAAAAACCCCGGATTACTCGGGGTTTTTGTAAAATTACATGAATAATTCAGCTTGAATCTATCAGCTGGCCAAGGCCTCAAGAGCCGCATCGGCCGCGCTGGCTGCGTCGGCGGAGTATATATCGGCACCGATGGTGTCACAGAAGTTCTGTGTGACAGGGGCGCCGCCTACCATGATGGTAACCTTGTCTCGGGAGCCATCCTCATCAAAGGCATTTACGATGTCTTTCATGTAGGTCATGGTGGTGGTGAGCAGGGCTGAACAGCAGATGATATCGGCCTTCTCAGTTTTTACGGTTTCCAGGAATTTTTCAGCAGTGACGTCAGTACCGAGGTCAATTATTTCAAAACCCTTGCCTTCCATCATGATTTTCACAAGATTCTTGCCGATGTCGTGGAGATCGCCTTTAACAGTACCGATAACAACTTTTCCAGCGGCTTCCACACCGGCATCCGCCATCAGGGGCTTGAGAATCTCGATACCGGCATTCATGGCCCGGGCTGCGATGAGAACTTCAGGAACAAAAACTTCATTTTTTTTGAACTTGCTGCCGACGATACCCATGCCGTCCATCAGACCGCCTTCCAGAATTTCTTTGGCGTTCAAACCTTCATCAATTGCTTTCTGGCACATTTCTTTTACGGCCGGGGCCTGACCTTTCTGCAGGGCTTCAGATATCTGACTTAAAATTTCCATTTCTATCCTCACCTTATAGTTATTGCGGATTAATTTAAGTGTACATTAAAACGGGATTCATTTTCTGTATTGCACTAATATGCAGATATTTGGTATTTTTTTATCTTTATGACCTCTATCGCGTAAAAAACGATGTTTTTTCAGCCTGCAGCCTGGTTTTTCAGCAGGGCATTGAGAAGTAGTTCCGCCAGTTCGGGTTCTTTCTTAATATCAATACCGATGATATCCCGGAGAAAAGCCGCCGAGACGGCGGCATCACCGGTTCGGGCAGACCTGGAAATGGCCGCATCATTTTCATCAACTGCTCCTGAGGGTCCCGGTGCCAGAAATCTCAGCGCCGAGCGGAATACTTCCAGAGGTGCCTCGGTGTCCAGTCCATGCTTTCGGGCCAGTTCCAGGGCGCCTACCACACGGTCGCGGCGCTGGAGCTTTCGGGGCAAATCCCGGCCCACCCGATACACTGTGTCCCCAAGGGCCCGGTTCCGAAACCGGGAAATCAGATCCGCAACATGAGCTTCAATATCCCCGGCGCTGAAAACTCCGGGGTACTCCAGGCGCAGGGCCTCTCCGGATATTCGCATCGCGGCTCCCACAGCGTCTGCCGCGACACTGTCTTCCAATACCTCCCAGATGTATCGGGCCTTCGGGAGGCGGCGATAACCGATATAGGCTGCCGCGGCGTGGCCGAAGTTGTGAATGTAGAGCTTCCGCGCCACCCATGGGGCAATGGGGGAGACAGCCATGAAATCGGGAATCTCCGGCACATCGCCGGTGAAGCCATCTCCATCGACAATGAGGGTGTTGAAGGGCTCGGCCCAGCTGAGCAGGGGATCGGAAGCGGCTGCATCGGCAGGCATGATAGGCACCATTTTACCGATGCTGGTTTCAATGATACCGATTCGGCGGCGAACCGCCTCAGAGGGAATCCCGGCCTCCTGGAAGGCCGCCCTTGCCAGTTCGGCGGCGCCTTTAAGGTTCTCCGCCAGTATGATATCCAGCGGACGTTTTCTTTCTTTCACGGCAGCTGCAATGCTCTTCAGTACTATAGGCAGCGCTCCTGCCCCGACGCAGGTGGCACAGATTTCCGCGCCGTCCAATTCCCGGGCAACAGCTTTTGAATCTCTTGCATCCACCCCGCGGACAGGACTTACCTCGTGGCTGGTATCCCCGGCATCGGTTTTTTCTATCAGGGTGTAGTGGTTCCGTGTTTCCAAAGCGGCCAGTACCGCCGGAGCTACATCAACGAAAACCGCCTCGTACCCACCACGGGTAAATACCGGAGCGATGAAGGAGCGGCCGATATTGCCGGCTCCGAATATCACAATTTTCGGGGGGGTGTTTTCACTCATTTAAATTTCTCCTGATGGCCTGACGGCCGGTTGTACCGCGCTCAGCGGCCATTGGTTCCTTCGGCGAGTTCCCTGCGGTAAGCTCCAAAATAAGCTTCCATGGCTTTGAATTTCTGCCCCGGCTCATCCTCGTAATACACGCCTCCCAGGCAGGTAAGAGCCACCGATCCGGCGGCAATACCGCTGATAACAGCCTCTTCAAGGTTCAGGGCCCGGGTGTTTTCGATCAGCTGATGGGCCAGTGAATCAATCAGACCGCCGACAAAGTTATCACCGCAGCCGGTGGTGTCTCTCTTCTTTGTCAGACCGGCAACCACCTCATCGGCATAGCGGCAAGTGGGCATCGTGGAGCGTCCGGGTTGAAGAAAACGGCCGCCCTGACTGTCCCGGGTGCTCAGGAGAACCTCGTCGGGACCTTGTGTCACCACCACCCCAAGGCATCCTTTCTTCAGGAACCAGTCCATCGCGGCTTTCGGGGTGGTTTCGCCTGAAATTTTAAGAGCTTCTTCCCTATCCACCACCAGGAGGTCAATATTCGTATAATCATCCACCAGAGGCCAAGGTCTGCCCTGTAAACGGGCCTCATTCCGGAAATCAAAAACCGTAGTCACCATGACAAAGGCGCCTGCATCCCGTCCCCGGCGGCAAAGATTCTCCAGGGCATCGTGAAGCGGCGGCACCAGAGCGGTTCCACCGAAGAGCAGGAAATCGGCGTCGAAAAAATCTTTCGGTAGAGAGTCGGGACCGTAGGATCCGGCGGCACCGATGGTGTTGATGAAGGTACGCTCTCCCCGGCCGCCATTAACCTTCGGATCGGAAAGAACATCGGTACCGGGAGTCGGGAGGGAGGATTCACTGTAGTCATCAGAGGGAAAACTAACTTTATTCAACAGTTCAGCGAAGCGGCGACCGTTCTCATCATGGCCGAATACCCCGGCGAAACGGTAGTGGATATCCGGACTCTGCTTCACCTGGGCAGCATGGATTACCGGTACAATCCCCGGACCTCCGATGTTGGAGCTGTCAGGAGTGGAAGTGCCGGTGAGGCTTTGTAGAACCGTGTCGTAATTCTCCCCGGCAAAATCGGCAAAGGCTTCTGAAAAAACCAGACCGCCGGTGGAGAGCCCGCCGTCTCCGGGGTTTCGGCTGGTGAGTCTCTTGTAGGTTTCAGTTGAAAAATTCACATGACCGTAAAGGTTGTCCACCAGGGAGCAGCCTGTTGCATTCACTCGTACCATTCTATTCACCGCCTATGTCGAGAAAAGCAGCGTAGTCGCTTACCAGCAGACGCCAGGGTTCTTCGTTTTCTTCGATGGCCGGGAAGCGGCCTTGTGCATCGTAAAAACGGTTATCTGTAGAATCATCGTTAGTTTTACTCACCTCTCCTGTCAGCACCCGGCCCTTTCCCTTTTCACCGTAGAAGCGGTGATAGATACCTGTGGTGAGGGTGATGCTTTCCCCGGTTTGCAGGATGACGGGTTCGCCGGCGTCAACTGTCCGGGGAATGCCGTCGACCATGACCCTTACCGGGGTATCAAGAATTTTCTCTTCGCTATCGGAGTTCCAGAGCTCTATCACCAGGTTTCCGCCTCCCCTGTTGATGATGTCTTCGGCTTTGTCCCAGTGGAAGTGCTGCGGGGTTTCCTGGTTCTCGCCGACTATCATGATTTTCTCAGCATAGATCTTCTGAGGCTCAAGGGGGTTGCCGTTACGGATTGTAAAGAGCATCAGGCCCCTATTCTCATAATCCTCCGAGCCGAAGTCGGTAAGATCCCATCCCAGTCCGCCTTGGAAGATTGCACTGCAGTCAGCGCCGGTTTTTTTCCAGTCGGCCAGGCTCCAGTCGGCCCAGGGGGGGAGGGCGAACTTGTACTCTTCGAAGAAGGATCGTGCTTCTTTCAGGTAATTATTGATGGTGCTGCGTTTCATTGATTCTCTCCATATCTGCTTGGGAGTATAGTAAATCCTCGCTGAATCGAGCAATCATCCGTCTGATGCTCCTGACATATTTAAGGATATATCAGTCCAGATTTTCCCGTGCTCAAGGAAGCAATCGGGATGATCGGGATAGGAGTAATAAGTCATAACTTTATAGGCGGGCTTTGGCTGCCATAGCCACAGTGCTTACAACTGCACGATTCGAGCGCCATTTGGAAATATTCAAGTTTTTGGATTCGGCATACTCCCTGGCTTGATAC
>JAUUYD010000354.1 GCA_030590585.1 Spirochaeta sp. | reverse complement strand
CCCGTATCTTCATTGATTTTCAGCAGGAGTGGCGTAATCTCTACGGCTCGTCCTACCCCCAGGCATCCCTGGTTGTGTCAGGGGCCTTCGAGGCGGAGCATCCGGATTTTACCCGGAATTTCATAGACGCTTTTGCCGCAGCGGTTCAGGCCGTAAATACCAAACCTTTCGCCGCCGGTGAAGCTGTTGCGTCCATGTCACCGGAGCTGAATGCCGGGATAATCGCAGAGGCAATTCCCAGAATGAATCTCGAATTTATGGCAGCCGCCGATGCAAGAGCTGCGCTTGAAGATTATTTTAGAGTACTGGAAGATTTCAATCCTGATACCATCGGTGGTAAACTGCCTGAAGATGATTTCTACCTCCGGTAAACGACTCTGGGTAACAGGTTCCTCCCTGCTTGCCGTTCTGATATGGAAAATTACTTCCGCTCTTGTGGCTAAAGAGATAATACTTCCCTCCCCGGAGGCGACTGTTGTATATCTTGCGGGACTCCTCGGGGAAGGAGCTACCTGGGCAGCCCTTGGATCCACTCTTCGAAGAGTTCTTTTTTCCTTTCTGATGAACATGGTATTCGCCCTGGCAACAGGTGTGGCTTCGGGTTTTTCCTCAGCTGTCTATTACTCCCTCAAGCCTCTTATTACAGTCATGAAGGCCGTGCCCACCATGGGTGTGATACTGCTCTCCCTTATATGGTTCAATTCGGAAACTGCGGTTGTCTTTGTGTGTACTCTCATTGTTTTTCCCCTGCTCTACACCTCAGTTGTCACAGGTATCCGACATCTGGATAAAGATCTGCTGGAGATGCATCAGGTATTTGGAATCTCCTGGCCGAAAACTTTGTTTCGATTTGTTTTACCATCCCTGCGTCCTTACCTGATTTCCGGTGTGACGTCCGGGCTGGGTTTGTCGATGAAGGTGATTGTCGCCGCTGAAGTTCTCAGTCAGCCGAGAACGGGTATCGGTACGATGTTTCAGATTGAGCGGGCCAGACTCAATACGACAGGTGTGTTTGCCTGGTCTTTACTGGTGATCTTCCTGACGGCCGGGCTGGATATTCTGTTTGCCGCATTGAGAAAGTACTACGGAGCAAAGCGATGATATCCTTAAAAGGAGTCGATAAGCGCTTCGGTGAGATGGTGCTGTTCAGGAACCTGAACTTTTCGGTTCCTTCCGGATCGGTAAGCTGCATCCTCGGCCCCTCGGGCTGCGGTAAAACTACTTTACTGAGAATAATGGCGGGACTGATAACTCCGGATGCGGGAAAAACGGATATCCGGGGGCGGATTTCCTATGTGTTCCAGGAAGCCCGCCTGCTGCCCTGGGAAACAGTAAGAGATAACGCCGCTTACGCCATGAACCCGCATCTGCATAAACGGGAAGGTCTGGAGCGGACCGATGCCATGCTGGAACTGCTTGAGCTGAAAGATGCGGCTCATCTCCTGCCGGGGCAGATAAGCGGGGGGATGGCCCGGCGGACTGCTCTGGCCAGGGCTCTGCTTGCACCCCATGACGCAATATTTCTCGATGAGTCCCTTTCCTCCCTGGATCCGGAGATGAGAACCCGCATCATCAAGGTTCTGCCTGAAATGCTCAAAGGAAAAGCCGTTGTTCTTGTAACTCATGACTATGCCACTGCAGCAGCCCTGTCGGATCGGGTTTTCCGACTTTCAATGCCGCCGGTTGATATCACATCCGTCGGCATCAACAAGCTTGAAGGCACTCTTCATCAGATTGAAGAAATTGACCGTGAGCAGTCCGCATCAGCCGAGACTGAATTTTTCAAAGCGAATCCGCAGCCTGCTTACACCGATAGATCTTAATATTTTCACCATCGCTTCCCTCATCGGATCGGGGCCGCAGATGTATACGGTGGTTTTTGAATTCACAAGATCAGGACAGAATCTGCTGATAAGTTCTCCGTTTATCCTGCCGCTTTCAAAATTGGCTACAGTCGCTTCCCTGATTGGTTCGTCGTGTTTATTGATTACAGGTTTGTAGCGGAAGGACAGCAGCCTCTTCATCAGTTTTAGAAATTCTCCGTCATAAACAAGATTTTCCCGAGTACTCACGCTCCAGATCAACGTTGCAGAACGCATGGAGCGGATGTCAGCCATATTCTGCACCATGGAGAGAAACGGGGTGATACCTATACCTCCGGCGAGGAAGAGAACGGGTGCCGATTCATCCGCGGGAAGGGTGAACTTCCCGTATGGTCCGTCAATTATGGCTTTATCTCCAGTTTTGAGCCCCTTCAGGGCGCTTGTGTAATCGCCAAGAGATTTTGCACTGAACCCGATTTCTTCCTCATCAGGAGCACTGCTGATGGTAAATGGATGCTCTTCATTACCGACAGCCCGGGACTTGAGCCGCCAATAGGCGTACTGACCGGCCTTGAATTTTATTTTTCTCCCGGTTAAACGGACCTCTGTGACAAGGTTTCCCGGGCTTCGGATATCACTTATCGTGTAGATATTTCTACTCAGAATGAACGGGCGGATAAACTTGAATCTGATATAGAGAGCAGCGGCTGTAAGAGCGTAGACAGATATGAATACCAAGCGTGGAGAATAACCGGAAGTTGTGGATGCCAGTAATACGTGAACAACGGCTGTCATTGCGGCGAAAGGCAGAATATTGTGAAGGATTTTCAGCTTGCTGTAATCCGCGGGGGCGTAAGAGGTCACCCAGGATTTCAATCTGCGGAAGATTCTCAGGCGGTGAATGAAGTGTTTCACCATGAAGAGAACTGTAATGAGAATGATCGAGGCGACTGCAATCAGGGCAATGTAGCCAAGTGTTATTTGTCTTGTGGGCAGGAGTTCTCCGCCTCCGACTTTGAGCTGCCGGTGTATGAGGATGAGGATGAGCCCTGCAAAAGCCATTCGGGCATGCAATCCTATCACCCGATCGTGTCCGAACAGATGGTCGAAATACCTGATGCGGGTGGAGAGAATCATGGCATTGAGGAAGTAGCATAACCCGAAGATTCCAAAAATCATAGCGGCACCATAGGGATACAGAAAGGCCCCCCAGTCACCCCGGTAATAGATGAAGGCCGGTATTATCGGGGATGCCCATGCAAAAAAAGGCCAGATACGTCTGTCGATATGACTCATATCTTAATTAATATCCCACTCCCGCGGATTTAACATTGGCAGGATCGAAGGCGTGGCATGGGGTGACTGCGTGAACCGCATCACAATCGGGGCATTTCGATTCAAAATTTGCCATTTCGAAGGGCACTCCGCAATTAGCACAGTCAACCTGCATAGCCATGGGAAGAGGCTGTGCCGCGAAACCCATCATCCTGACTTTATCCACAACCTGTTTTCCATCGCTGAACGATGCAGAGCATCCGTCGTGTACACTCATGTTTAATATCCTCTTCTTACAAAATTTCTCCCGCTCTCAAGCGGGTTCTATACGCGAGTACGGTTCGATCCAGTTCTTCCAGTGTGGATAGAATCGTACGTTCTTCATCTGTTGTTTCAATGACTTTAATAATACCTCCGTTTTTGATGACGATACGGCGGTCGGCCATGAGGGCCAGAATGGGGTCGTGAGTGGCCATAAGGACAATTTTCTCTTCGGAGAGCAGTAGTTCCAGGGCCCGTTTGCGGTCGATACCGGCATTCTCTATCTCATCGATGAGAATGATGGGTGATCGGCTGAGTATGGCTGTATCTGCAATCATCAGGGCCCGGGATTGCCCACCTGAGAGGCTGGTGATCGGGGTATCCTTACTGAAATCTTCACCGGCAAGATTATTGGCTTCAGTGATAATACGATCAACAATTTCAGCCGGTTTTTCTACCAGCCGGCT
>JAUUYD010000011.1 GCA_030590585.1 Spirochaeta sp. | reverse complement strand
TCGGAACTCTCATCACGAACGATGACTTTCAGCGCCTGACCCCGTTTCCAATGCATATATTCCTGCCGGACTACAGTCGCTACAGTCAAGGCAGGTTTTGCCGCTGAAGAGAATGCAAGGGGCACAGGATTCTTTCGATCTTCATAACGAACCGGGTAGTGGCGGAGCAGCTGAGCAATATTAACCACACCGAGGGCGGAAAGGTTTCGGACAGCGGCAGGTCCGACACCATCGATATTCGCCACCGGATAGGTTAATTCACCCAGGAACATTCAAGTATCAATATCTGCTAAGCCCATTGAGCTTATCATTAAAGTAAGTAATCAACTCAGTAATACCCCAGCCAGCCAAATACCTTAATGCGATAAGGACTGCGGCAAATATTCCAAGGGCCACAGGGTAGGCAACGGTTTTATTTGTGAATATTCCGAGAAAACGGGAAACTAAAGGAAATAAGAAGCGGTCAAGTTTATCCATCCAGTCTGTTCTGGACCCCTTCATTGCGTACAGGGTAATTAATCTGAAAATCATCACGATGGCGAGTATCATGATGAGGAATGCAACGAATCCCCATATTCTCAGAACGAGCCAGAACACCAGGCTGTACCAGCTGGGAAACACTCCTGCAGCCAGGTTCTGTGTGAGAAATAAAAGAAAACTCAATACTATGATGGCCAGAATTGATGAAAAATCCACCATACCGAATTTCAGCCAGCTGATGCCTCGAAAATGTTTCATATACGGTTCAGTGAGTTTGTTGATGTAGCCCTTGAACTTCATCATCCCCGCAGTGTTTGAGCGGACCCAGCTGAGAATGAAACTGATGATGACAATAAAATAGTACACTGTCAGCAGTCCGCTGATTATGCGCATGGTCAATCTGAAAAAATCCATTTAAAACATTTACTCCTTCCAGGCCGCGGCTACGGCACTTCTATCTTTGATACGATTAATTACAAAATCGTCTACGGCAAGGCCAAGCTGATTCGATGCCTTGACGATTGTTTTCTTGTCATTTTCCCGAATATGCAGAAACAGGGTTCCCGGTCCGGGATTATCCTGAAAGAACGACCTTAAGTCTATAAGATCTTCTTCTGAATACTCATTGTCCACCAATTCGATGTGAATTTCGGGAACTCCGATAACTTTCAACTCATCAGGGACTTTAATCTCATCCACTTTGATTTGCGGTTTATCACGGCTCAGATCCACTTTCCCGATTACACCGACAATGGCATCTTCAACCAGGAGATATCCATATTTCTCATAAGTCCGGCTGAATACCGTAAGCTCTATTGTTCCATTGAAGTCTTCCAGAACGGCAAAGGCCATTCTATCGCCCTTACGCGTTATCAGCGGGCGGACATTTTTAATCATTCCCATTACGGTATAGGACTTGTCGGAGGAGCTGCGTTCAATCTTGCCAAGGTCGAGATTAGCGGTTTTATCCCAGACTCCCCGATAAGAATCAAGCGGATGGCCCGATACATAAAAACCAAGATGTTCTTTCTCCAGACGAAGCAGTTCGGAATCGGACCATCCTTCAACTTCTTCCCAAATGATTTCAGCTTCAACCTCTTCGGCAGCATCGGCAAACAGTGAAACCTGTCCCACTGATTCATCTTCTTTTTTCTTAACGGCAATTTCCAGAACTGAATCCAGGTTATGCAGCAGGGTGGCGCGGTTCCTTGATTCGATGCTGTCAAACAAACCTGCCTGTATCCCGGTTTCAAGCATTTTTCTGTTTATGGATTTCAGATCTGTTTTTTCAAGGAAATCAGGAAAATCAGAAAATGGTCCGTTGGTTTTCCGGGCCTGTATAACCGCGTCAGCTGCGGCCTGTCCCATACCCTTGATTCCCATCAGTCCATAAACAACCCTTCCGTCTGAGACCGTGAAGCTGCGGTCGGATAAATTAATGTCCGGGGGCAGTATCTCAATACCTTCAGACCGTGTGAATCCAAGGTATTTTTTCAAGGTATCAGTGGAATCAATTTCATTGCTGAGGTTGGCGGCCCAGAATTCTGCAGGAAAATTTGCCTTGCAGTAGGCTGTTTTGTAAGCAATGACAGAATAAGCAGCCGCATGTGATTTGTTGAAACCGTATCCTGCAAAGGGTTTGAGCATTTCAAAGATATCTTTGGCCAGTTTGGCCTTATACCCTTTAGCCTCAGCACCGCTGATAAACTCAAGCTCCATCTTCGCCATTTCTTTTTCTTTCTTTTTACCCATGGCCCGCCGAAGAATATCCGCCTTACCGAGGCTGAATCCTCCAATAATCTGAGCCACTTTCATTACCTGTTCCTGATAGACTATGACTCCATAGGTGGGCTTGAGGACTTCTTCCAGATCCGGGTGCGGGTATTGAATTTTCTGACGTCCATTTTTGGATTCTACAAACTGAGGGATGTACTGCATTGGTCCGGGACGGTAGAGAGCGTTCAATGCAATCAGATCTTCGATGCTGGCCGGCTTGGCATCTTTGAGAATTTTCTGCATTCCCTGGCTTTCAAACTGAAAAACGGCTTCGCTTCGGCCTTCTCCGAGCATTTGAAAGGTGGTCTCGTCTTCTTCTGATATGGTTTCCAGCTTGAAATCAGCTGTGTGCCTGTGAATCAGCTTTTCGCAGTTTTTCAGAAGCGTTAAGGTTTTCAGCCCCAAAAAGTCCATTTTAACCAGGCCGCAGGGTTCTATGATGTCCATAGTGTAGGCGGTTACAACATCACCGGATTTCTGATCCTTGATGAGGGGTACATAGTCTGTAAGGACACTTCTACCGATAACTTTTCCGCAGGCATGTGTGGAAACGTGGCGGTTCATACCTTCAAGAACTGATGCAACATCAAAAAGATCTTTATAGATTCCGCCCCGGTCGTAGAATTCCTTGAGCTGGGGTTCTACTTCAAGGGCGATTTTGACATTGATTTTTCTGCCGTCGGAGGTTTTCCCTTCAGGAACAACCTTGGTGATGGCATTGGATTCACTGAAGGGAATATCCAGAACCCGGGCAACATCCTTGAGAACGGCTTTTGTTTTCAATGTTCCGAAAGTGCAGATTCCGGCAACATTATCCTGACCGTATTTTTCATGAACGTATTCGATAACCTCTCCACGCCGTTCGAAACAGAAGTCGACGTCGAAGTCAGGCATGCTGACACGTTCTGGATTCAGAAACCTTTCAAAGAGAAGTTCATATTTCAGGGGTTCGATGTCGGTTATTTTCAGTGCGTAAGCGACAATACTTCCGGCTCCCGAACCTCTTCCCGGACCGACGGGGATATCATGTTTCCTGGCCCAGTCGATAAAGTCCCATACAATAAGAAAATATCCGGAGAAACCCATGTCAAACAGAACTTTCAGCTCAAAATCCGCCCTCTCCTGTATGGCCGTCCTTCTCTGCTGCTCAACATCCGGATACCGCTCATTCAGCCCTTGGTAAGTCAAATGCTTCAAATAGGATTCAGGATTGGCGAACTGTTCGGGGATTTCGTAATGAGGCAGTAACGGGCCCGGCTGGGGTATGGTTAAATCACACTTTTCCGCCAGTTTGAGGGTGTTGTCAATTGCGTCTGGAAAATCCGGGAAGAGTGCCTTCATTTCATCTTCTGTTTTAAAATAAAATTCAGGATTCTCGGTTTTCAGTCTTTTTTCATCCGACTGCTTTTTACCTGTGGAAATACAAATAAATATATCGTGGGCATTGGCATGTTCTTTTTCCAGGAAGTGGATATCGTTTGTCGCGATAATCGGGACTCCGGTTTCCTCGTTGAGCCTCCTCATGCCTTTTCGGACAATAACTTCCTCGGGTATACCGTGATTCATCACCTCAAGAAAAAAGTTCCCTTCCCCGAATAAATCTCTGTAATACAGGGTTTTATCCCGGGCTTTATCCCAATCTCCAGATGTCAGCGCCTTCGGAATCTCGCCTCCCAGACATGCCGCTGATGCCATTAATCCTTCATGGTATTGTTCCAGCAGCTCGTCATCGATTCTCGGTTTATAATAAAATCCTTCAGTGTAGCCTTTTGAGGTGAGAATCATCAGATTCCTGTAACCCTCTTCGTTTCGGGCATACAGCACCATATGGTAGCTTTTCGGCCCGTTCGTAGGTTTCACAAACCGGCTGCCGGCTGCCACATAAACCTCTGAGCCGACTATGGGGTTAATTCCAGCAGCATGGCATGCCTGCTCGAAACGCAAAGCTCCAAAAAGGTTGCCATGATCGGTGAGAGCAAGGTGCTTCATACCCAGATCGGATGCCTTTTGAACGTAATCACTTATACGACAGGCACCATCAAGAAGTGAGTAATCAGAATGGTTGTGAAGATGGACAAAGCCGCTCATAGTTCCCCCAGCAGCATTATGATAAAACGGCTATGCGATTCTGTCACCCGCCGGTGCGGCTCAGAAAGGCCCTCGCGAGTTTTTTCACAGTTTCTCTTTCATATTTCTGCTTCTCCCATGGATATGTTAAGGCGTCAATTGCCTCATCCAGTGATTCCAGTTCCCGGGAATGCAGCGGCAGGGGCCGGCCGGCTAAATCAACTTCCAGATCCCTGTCTCGAAGAACACCCGAATATCCGTCGGAGAAGGCCATTCTAAGCACTGTCAGCACACCTTTTTCAACTCGGGCCAGTGCAGTGAAAATTAGAATCCGCCGGGTATCTTCCGTCGGTATGATTTTCTCAATTGTACCAATGTCCCATGCTTCTGTCGGGATACTCAGTCGGATGATCAACTCACCTTTCAATAACCCGGGTTTCTCTTCAAGAAGAGCGATAGGGATTTTCCTTATATTTGAAACAGCTTTACGTCTTCCTCTCCGTTCTTTCAAACTCCGGGTTTCGATTTTTGTTTCCAGAAGCTGCAGAATGGGTCTTAAATCACCGATTCTATCCTTGACTGCTAAATGACCTCCAATCGTGGCTCTGCACCTCACCGGATGACTGCCGATTTGATTAATGGAGTCATAAAGACCCGCGGGAAGGGTCTTTATTCCCAGTGCCGCCAATCGGTCCAGAGTCATCATGGAACCTATCTCCAGGCTGTGTTCCGACCTTGAAGCTCTGGCCAGTTCTTCGATAAGACTGAGTGCAATGACGGTTTTTGGAAGACTGATAACAGATTTATCTTCGGAATTGCGGGAAATATGTGTACCGCCTGCCCAGTAAACCGCATCAGTTTCATTAGCGTTCATCTCAAGCGCCTCATTGATTGTGCGTGGGAAGAAAATACGGGGCGAGCTGTACTTATGAATCATGAATACGCCTTTCCCTGAGTTTCGCTGATCGAAGGATAGCATCAAGAACCCTTCGGGTAGAGCTGCATCCGCAGCGTACAGATTCTGCTGCATCCCGAGCCTGTCCGGCACTTGGCCTGATGGTTTGCCTGAGAAGGGCCTCAGTAGCAAGAGCTCTTGCCGGAGCACAGCTTGGGCAGAGTTGGACCTGCGCAGATTTAAAACCCGTGATGATATCGGAATAACTTTTCTGTGCAGAGAGTCCTTCCATGGTCCAGATATCCTTGAGACGAAGTTCAAATGCCGGTATAAGGCAGGATAGTACCGGTCGGTCATCCATCAGAATCAGGCAGGCGCCGCATCCGGTACTGGAGCAGTTATGGTGCAGCGATCGGATCTGAAACTTTTCACGGAGAAGATCTACAACACGATGGTGGGGCATCGTATCTGTTTCCACCGAATTGCCATTCAAATAAAAGGAAATTATCAATGCGTCATCCCTCCGGTACGGAGAAGCTCAGGGCTTACCGGAATTCTGCTCACGCTGATCCCTGAAGCCTGGCGCACAGCTTGAAGAAAAGCTGCAGGAAGAAGCAGCCAGGGCAGGCTTGATACATCTTTGGCCTGACGTCTGCTGCTGTTTTCGTGGAATTGAATATCAATTAACGGCAATTCTTTCCGTTCGGGTTGGCAGCTGCACCATTGGAGAGCTTCCTCTGCCGTGGATTCAACAGCTGCTTTTGCAAACCCGGGCATCAGGAGATTCCCGCCGTCAATAATCATCCAGATTTGTATTGGTTTTACCTCAAATGTGATTGTTGATATCGCAATTTCGACAATTCCAACACCCCATGAAATTGTTTCAAAGGGTGTTCCCTCAAGTAACTCGTTATTCCACGAACGGCTGCCGCTTCGGCGTCGGGATCGGGTAACGGATATGGGAAGGGCATCTCTGAAGCGACGCTTTGCAAGATCATTCCCCGCCAGCTCAATCAGCTTTGTATATATTGATACATTACGACCGAGGATTGAAGGTCCGGGCTCTTGATTCATTTGAATCAAACCCTCTGAAAAGCTTATGGATTTACTGTCAATCCCCAGGATGCCGCCGGAAATTTCCGACCAGATTTTCTGCAGGATTCTGCCGGGACTGGAAGATGGCATATCAATTATCAATTCCCCATCTTTAGCAAGTGTGAGTGATGATGACGCCGATCCAAGCTCTTTGGGAGATGTGAGAAAACCGTTACCGAACCAGGCGCAACTCAAACCAATACCCCGGTAGAATTCAGGGATGGAGACAAGATTATGCCGGCCAAGGCGTGTTTGCTCATATGATGCACTTTTCCGTTCAAAGTCCGACACGGCAAGTCCCTTGTTCAGCAGATCTTTCATTGGAAAGTCCTTGGGCAGCACGATACCAGGACCTAAAGATTGTCCATGAACAGGGAAAGACTCCCTGCGCCATCCTCCCGGCGGTGATAAACTGTATTCTGCCACCCTGGACGCGTACAATTCTCCGGCCAGAAATCCAAGTTCAAATCCGGCAGCTGGACCGAAGGCTGAAGGCGGATGTGACCCGCGGCTGATTTTTCCGCGTATTGAATAGTTCCTGCACGGGTAAATACTGAACAATCCAAGAACAACCCGCTCGAAGAATTCATTTTCCATGGGGAATATTGCACCTGTGTGAATGGTGAATTCCACATCAAGTGCAGTAGTGCGGCCTTCTGAATCAATTGCTCCCCGGATATGAAAATCAGCCCCGGGTAATCCCGGCCCGTATATTCGGGATTCGGTGGGTGAGCTTGTTATTCGAACTGATCTTTTTGCTTTTGCAGATAATAACGCAGCCCGGCATGCTTCTACAGCAGGCAGCCATATTTCGCGGTTGGAGCCGGAACTGACAGCGTATGATTTTACCCGAATGTTCTTTTTGTCCGTTTTCAATGTTCTGGCAACATTTTTAATAATGGCACCGGGCCAGGATGTGGCTGCATGAATAGTGAAACTATTGCCTTCTTTGATACAGCTTACAGTTCTTGATTCTGATAACGCCGGTGCCGATGGAATCTCAACGATTTCTTCTATTACTTGAAATGCTTTTGAGAATGCCTCACCGGTAGAGCCTTTTACAATGATTTTTTCAGTAACCAAAGGGTCCGGAGCTTCATCAGGAGTTTTTATATTCAAATGTATACCCGAAAGCCAGTCTTCAAGCTCTTCTCTATCAGGTCCCGCGGCAGCGAGTATGGGCTGACCTTTCCATAGAATATTGCGCTCCGAGAGAATCGGGATTGAAATGCCCCCGAATTTAAGTTTCCCTGCTCCGACTTTTCCCACTATGCTCACAATCCCGGAAGGTGGATTGGGAAGTTCAATTGATATAATACGACCTCTGTCAACGGGAGAACGTAGGAGTCTTCCATTTAAAACACGCTTTCCCCCGGCATCAACAGGCTGCCTGACGCGGCCGGACATCTTATCAGACAGGGTTTTCTCCTCATCCATAAGTGTTTATTCCGAGAGTTTTTCTGATAATCCTGATAATACGTTTCTGGCTTTTCCAACTTAAGCCGGGCCACAGCGGTAAGGACAAACTCCTTTGAAATAATAGATCCGCAACAGGGAATTGTGATGAACTTAAATCATATTCAGTTTTCCAGTAGGTCATACGGTGAAGGGGAATAAAGTGTACAGAAGTACCGATTCCTTCTTTTTCAAGAATACCGGCAAGATGGTTCCGGGATTTTGAGTCACTGCTGCGTATGATGAAAAGATGCCATGCGTGTCCGGATATATCTTTTGGAAGTTCAAGATTGGAAATCCCGGCAAGTTCAGTTCTGTATCGCTCGGAGAGTATCCGGCGTTGATTAAGTAATGAATATGCTTTTTTCAATTGAACTCTGCCGATGGCAGCTGCAATGTCGGACATATTATATTTGAATCCGGGGGCCGTAACATCGTACTCCCATGAGCGCGGTCCTGAATTCTCACCATACCTGTTCCAGACATCACGATCGATGCCGTGAAGGCGCATGAGTTTCATTCTTTCTTCGTACTCCGGCCTGGATGTCACAACCATTCCGCCTTCGCCGGTAGTTATGGTTTTCGTGGCATAAAATGAGAAAACAGCGATATCGCCAAGTGTTCCGGCGGGTCCGTCGGGTGTATCTGATGGGAATGCGTGTGCCGCATCTTCCACAATAGCCGCATCGCTTCCATTCATGGTATCCCTGATGGCCCTGATATTACAGGGGTGGCCTGCAAGATGAACTGGAATAACAGCCTTGAAATCCTTTCCGATGCTCTGATATTTTCTGCGAACTGCAATCAGGGATTCCGTACTCATATTTCCGGTGGTGATTTCCGAATCGATGAATACCGGATTCGCTCCCAAATAACGGACGATTTCAGCCGTGGCGGTGAAGGTAAGGGATGGTACGGCTACTAAATCGCCTGTTCCAACTCCAACAGCATCAAGTGCCAGATGGAGTCCGGAAGTTGCGGAATTAACACTGAGAGTCTTGAAACCTTTCATATATGTCGCAAATTCTTTTTCAAACGATAAAGCTTCCGGACCGGTGGTAAGCCATCCGCTTTTTAACACTCTTCGAACTGCAGACTGTTCCGCTCTTCCAAGTGATGGTCTGAAAAACGGAACAGGTTTAATACTCCGGCTCATTATCCGGACCTGCAACACCGGGGAAATACCGGTTGATAATTTTTCTTAGAGCATGACGGTTTCTAAATAGTTCCGCTTGTTCCGGATCAAATTGTACGACCGGTTCAAGTTCTTTGACAATGACAGGCACAGCATCCTTTATCCCTTCGGGAAATATTACCTTTACGATACGGGGGTGTTCGGTTTCCCGTGTTTGTTCGGTATCAGTCCAAAGCCGTTCGGTTTTTTTCTCTCCCGGACGCATTCCGATAAAAGTAATAGGTATGCTCTCTTCATCATAACCGTAAAATTTAATCATCTGTCTGGCAAAATCAACAATACGGACCGGTGCCCCCATGTCCAGCATGTACAATCCGTCATCGGCAGTTAATCCGGCAGTTTTTATAACCAGGCTGACGGCTTCGGGGATGGTCATAAACCAGCGCTTGGCATCGGGGTGTGTAACGGTAACTGGTCCACCGGAAAATATCTGTTCTTTGAACAAAGGCATGATACTGCCTCTGGATCCCAGAACATTCCCGAATCTTACCACCATAAAGTTCCTGCCGTTTCCTCGTTGTGAGAGCACCAGCATCTCAGCGATTCTTTTACTCGCACCATATACACTGGAAGGGTCTACAGCCTTATCTGTAGATATCAGTACAAAACGCTGAGTTCCGGCTTTCACTGCTGCATCAATGAGATTTCGTGTTCCCAGAACGTTGTTTTTCATTGCTTCAACAGGGTTCTGCTCCATCATTGGAACATGTTTGTGGGCCGCACCATGAAAAATCACATCAGCCTTCAGCCGTCCCAGCAGGAAATCAACATAATCCCGGTCCTGCAGCTCACCGATGACAGGAACAATGATTGCTTTTTCACCGACACCGGCATCCTGAAGTTTCCTCAATTCCCGTTCAATCCCCCAGATGCTGTTTTCACCATGACCAAGAAGATAGAGACGTTCTGCTCCTCCATATAGAAGCTGACGTGAAAGTTCGCTTCCGATACTGCCGCCGGCACCTGTCACCAGAACACGCTTACCCCGAACATAAGAGAGACTTTCTTTCAGGTCGATAAGTACCGGTTCACGTCCGAGAAGATCTTGAGGGTCCATATCCCGTGCTTGAACGAAGTGTGGATCGGCAGTTGAAATCTGACTGACCGATGGAAGTATCCTGATTCTTGTAAAATCGGCTTTGCGCAGTGCCTCGTATACACGGTTGAGTTGTTTCCGCGAGGCTGAAGGCAGTGCTAGAAGTGCTTCCGCATCGTGCCCCCGGTCCAGAATACCTGCGCAGGCACTGACCGGACCCAAAACGGGAATCCCGTCCACCAGAGTTCCTATTTTTTCCCGATCATCGTCAAGGAAAGCCACAACGTCGCCAATGACGCCCTTATCGCTGATTTCCCTTGCAATTGCTCGCCCGAATTGTCCGGCACCGACGATGTAAATACGCTTGCCCATGGCCATATTTGAAAATGTAGCATCGAATCGAAGTGTAGGACACCCTAAATTTACAATCGGTATCACCGAAACTAATGAATATGACGTATATATTCAGAAGAACAGCTATACTGATGGTTTTCCTGGGTAGTTCCCTCTCTGCCTCATCCTTAACCCTTCTTGTTGATACCAGAGATGAACTCCCGGCCGAAGAAATGGAAAACAGCCGTAGTGTTAAAGTTGTATCAATTGAGACAGGAATAATGGATACGCTCTTTGATGAAGGGCATATCTTTTTTAATATGTACTCGAGTCGGATTGAGGGAGCTGAAGAAGCTGCGGATGCAAATGCCTTAAAATACGCTGAGGAACTTGGTGCCGGGTTTCTTCTGGTTTTATTACCTGAGGAAGAGGGTGCTTCCTGGCGATTTTACCGTGTAGGCTCCGCATCAATTGAAGGCAGAGGGTATTCTGATTTTCATGATACCGATCCTGAAAAGGAGATTCGGGAACGCTGGATTTCATTGGGCGTATCACTGGCATTTGAAGTGGTTCATCTCATCCTCTAACTTGAGTCTTTAAATACGCCGATGAGAAGCCTGAGTACTCATGAAAAATGAGTCTTTTACCGAGGAGACAAGTTCCATGAAAAAATATTTAAGTGTCCTCACACTGTTGTTTCTCAGCTTCGCTTTACATGCACAGTCGGTATGGACCGGAAATGCCGCTGTTGGCGGTCCAGTCGATTTCCCGGGAATTTCTGAAGTTTTCAGAGCATCTTCAAATTCGTTTCCTTCAGGCACAGTACTTCAAATAACTAATCCCAGCGGCGGAGCAATGGTACTTGTGACTGTTACCGGCCGTCTTGAATCTCCGGGTGTATTCATTCTGATTGAAGAAGCCGCGGCAAAATTCATCGGTTTACCAACTGATCATGTTTTACCTGTAAGGGTTACACCAGTCGTTTCAACCGTGATTAAGAATCCTTCAGAGCTGATTACTGATGACGGTAAGCTCACCGAAGATACTGACTATAACCCGGCCGCATCACTTGATGATAAACAACTTACAGTTACAACGGTCATTACACCTGAAACAGAAACCATAGAGATTTATGATCTGGTGGAGAACGATTCGGTTGATAGCGGAACACAGATATATTTTCTTACACCGTCAGATTTGCGTCCTCCACCGGAAGATGATGATGAAAATGAAATTATTCCTGCTGTAAATACCGGAAGGACTGCTGATATTATTCTTATCCGGTACCTGCCGGGAGATTCAAGGAAATATATACAGATTGGTGCTTACAACAGTATCACAGTCCTTGAAAATACGGCTCAAGACCTTGGCAGGGTTGCTCCTGGTTATCCTTTGAGTGTTGCAGCAGTTGACAATGAAAATGGTACTGTTTTTAAACTTCTTATTGGTCCTCTCACCCCTGCGGAAGTCGGTATCGTCCTGCAGACGGCCCGGGATACAAGATTTCCCGGTGCCTTTCCATATTCACCATGAGTGAAGATGAAAATGGAATTGATGTATCAATCAATATACTTAAAAGTGCAGGGTGGGGAGTAATACCACCGGAACAGTATCTTGCAGATATGGACAAAGAATTCCTTGGAATTTGGAATAAGGTCAAAAAATATACTCTGATATCACCTGAAAGGGCCTGGGCTCTGGCCGAAGCTGTGAGATACGTCTGTAGAACAGGAATACCCGGTGATATAGTTGAATGCGGTGTGTGGAAGGGGGGGGCCTGTCTTCTTGCATCAGAAATCCTGGCCGCTGAGGAAATAAACACAAAAAGGCATATATGGCTGTATGATACTTTTTGCGGAATGGTTGCTCCCGGTATGGATGATAAAATTGCTTCCAGCGGCCAACATCTCTCAGAGCGTAAACCCGAAGGGTGGTGGGCTTCCGGGATCGAAGAAGTTAAAGCGACAATCAATCAATCAACACTGAACCAGATTAATTTTCAATTTGTCCAGGGACCAGTTGAAGAGACTTTAAATCATGAAGTACCGAAAAAACTGGCAATTCTCAGACTCGATACCGACTGGTATGAATCCACCATGAAAGAACTTGAGGTTTTATACCCTCTGCTTTCGTATGGAGGCATATTGATAATTGATGATTATGGTCATTTTACAGGTGCCAGGAAGGCTGTAGATGACTTTTTCAATAAACGGGATGAGACAGTTCTACTGCATCGAAGCGATTACACCGGCAGGGTTCTAATCAAGAAAAACCCTTCGATGCCGGTAGTCCAATAAAAAGTCAAGAAACTCAAGGTTTTCGACAGGATTCTCATTCCATAGAAAAACGCCGGAGTCTTCAGAATCCGATATTCCGGATAATTCACTCATTATTGAATCAAAACTCTTTAAATGTCCCCGAATTGGGAATTTTAGAATCAAGCGGTAATCCCCCTTATATTTTTGAGGAGGATTTACTCTGAGAACTTCGGCCCTGGATAATTTCTCAGGGTGCCGGCTGAATGTAAGCAAAAAGGGGCGGCTCATCTCATTCGGTTTCCATATCTTCAATAATATTCCTGAATCCTTCAAAGCCAGATCGACAGAGCTTAAATCGATGGGTAAATTCTTTTTCTCAATAGTGGAATATCCATTTGCATCAGTTCTGAAGCTTACGGCACTGATCCCGACACCGGATTTATCAGCCCTGGCGAGGGTTATACAAAGATTCGGATCGGTATGCGGATTGGGGGAAAAAACACGAGCAGATGGGTTCATCACCGTGAAAATCACTTCCGCTTTATCTTTTTTTTCAAGAGAAATTAACTCATTCAGATGTTTTACAGCCCTGATTGAGGGTGCATCTGGAAACATGGCTCTGCCTTTTTCAACAAGAGTGCATGCCTTCACTTCAATCCATATTCTCTGAGATCCCTTCTCAAGAAGCCAGTCAATTCGTGAATCACCTGCAGTACGCTCCGGATATGCAGTAAAATCCGGGTAGAGTTCCGGAAGAATCAATTCTCCGGTCAGTGTGTTGGATCTTGCAGAAATAAGTGGAACAATTAAACCCCTGTATTCTGCGGCGGCAAGGGTCCAATTTGTTTTTCTTCCGCTATTACCGGATTTTTCCAGAAGAAGATTTCTTCCCGGGAGAAGAATCTCACGTAAACGGCCCGGATTGGGGCAATGGGTTTTTAAAAGTTCATTATCTGTACGGGCTATTACGATAAAACGGTTAGGTCTTTCTACGTATTCCGCAACTTTGTCAGTTGAGAATAATTTGTACTTCACTCTTTCCACTGCTTACCGGCGAGTCCAGTTTTTCATCATGCTTATAATTTCATCACTGTCCCATTCCAAAGCTCCGGTCACGACTGCAATGGCTTTTCCATCCCGGTCGATAAGTATCGATGTCGGTAATCCTGTTACACCAACGGCTTTTGCGGCTTCCGCTTTAATATCGAGATAAACCGGAAATCCAATATCAAATTCCTTTGTGAAAGATTCAACCATGTCTGCTGATTCCTGAACATTGATCGGCAGCATGACAAATTCGGTATCTTTGAGCTCATCGGCGAGGTTCTCCATAGCCGGCATCTCCCCTCGGCAGGGGGGGCACCATGAAGCCCAGAAATTAAGAAGGATTACAGAGCCTTTATACTCACTGAGACTATGAATCCGGTTTTCAGTATCACTGAACGAGATGTCAGGGAAATCACTTCCTTCAGGTATCGGTCTGAAACCCAGAGAAATCAGGATATCATTGTCCGGAATAGCTGCTTGATTTGAACAAGATGATAAAAACAGTAAGATTATGGGTAAAAATAATGAGAATCTCTGATATATATATATTTTGGTGTTCATAATGGGCACCTCTTGTTACACATTATTGAACAGACATTATGGTGAAAGCCATAGCATTATAGACTGCATGTGCCGTTATCAATGTAAAAAGACTGGGTCGACGCATAAATATAATAGTATAAGCCGCTCCTGAAATACCGGCAAAAAAAACTCC
>JAUUYD010000334.1 GCA_030590585.1 Spirochaeta sp. | reverse complement strand
GTTCAAGATAATATGCTCTGAATCCCCACTGATCTTTCAGGAGAGAGAAAGTTCTTTTTAAATGGGTAACAACTTCCGGTATTGTGATATCAAGAATATAAAGTGAATCTCGTTCCCCGGAGTATCCGGGAACTGCCATTGGTGAGCCGTTTTGTGCCTTTACCAGCCAGCTGCGATATTCCGCGGCGATATTGGATTTCTTTGACACGAGTAATGGCGCGAATCTCAGTCCGGGAATGATATTCTGCTCACCAATAGTTCGTGAAATGCTGCCCATACGGTCTTTGAAGGCTTCCGAAGGGACAAGCCAGTCACCGATTTCCGATGCATAGTTCGGTCCGACAGCGAACCAGTTTACTTTTATCTTCCGGTTTCTGATTGAAGCCAGAATTTCCCTGAGATCTTTCGGTGCCTGTATTTCATTATCCCCGCACCAGCCCACCCTTCGATCCTGGAGAATCTCCCTGTGGGAAGCCTTTTTCCATTCCCGCCGCCAGGCTTTGGTCAGCGGGTCTATCCGGCCTTTGCTCATTCCGACAGCCGGGAGTGTAAGTTTTTCACCCTCTTCGAATATCCTGTTGATATCCCAGGTAACTCTCAATACTCTGGCACCGGGTTTACAGTGAAATCGGATGGGATATTCCGCTGGAGGTGATTGTCTGAAAAATAAACCATCAGCATCTGAAGCCTCAGAGAGCCAGAAGGCCCAGGCCCCGTCTCTGCTGGTTTTCTGTGAAAAAACTCCGGGTGCTGATTTCAAGGCGCCGGAATTGAAATCATCCTCATATAACTCCGTCCAAACTGTCGTATCTCCGGAATGACCGGGAGACCTGAAATGAAAGGCCAGAGTGATGCTGCGGATGTAAAGCTCTGAGCCGGTTTCAATAGCCGTCTCAATTCGATTGTCCTTCCATTTTGCATGCAGAAGGATCGGGCCTATTTCGAATTTATGTTCTTTCGCCCCGTCCCCCAGACGGCCACGGGTTTTATGGCTGCGGATGGGTTTCAATCCGTATTTCATCACAGCGGAGGTGCCGGTGGGCAGAATCTTGATCATCGGGGCTCCCTAATTCGAGAATTAGCATACTCTGATGCGAGAATCACCGCCAGTACCGGACTTTCATAATAAATCCCTGCTATCTATTGCATCTCCATGCCGATAAATCGAGTATCATGAGTATGTATATGAAGCGCGGTCTTTTCCTGATTGTAATTATAACCTCGATGGTTGCGGGTTTATCTGCTGAAGATATCTGGCAGGAGGATGCGGACCGTGCACTGAGGTATTTTCAGGCTGGAGATTATGATGCAGCCTGGCTGTTTTATGAGCGGGCTCTGGCCGGGGGCTGTGATGACGGTCTTGTTGTCTTTCAGGCCGCTGAGAGTTTCCGACTTCAGGAGTTGCCTGATAACCCGGAATTTGACAATCCGGAGTTTGGAAACGCTTTATACCTGACCGCCAAATATTTCCTCCAGGGTCAATATCCTGATAATCCTGTACTCATCGAATCAGAGAAATATATAAGTGAAGATGTCCTGATTAACCGTCGCTTCCTGAGACAAACTTATGCCGTTGTCGGTGCCAAGGCGCCCAAGGCACGCCGGCCGGTTAGTGAGGGAGTCGGGTCTATTACCGGATTCCTTGTTTCACGGATAGAATATCTGGGTGATTTCTTTCTTATAATGAGATCTGAAGGGCTGGCAGAAGGTTTATCCTGGGGCCGGGCTAATATCTGGAACCTGCTGATTTCAATCCTGATTATAAATTCACTGACAGGCATTATTCTTCCGGTGGTTATGGCTGTTACCGTGGCTCGAGAGGGTAGAAAAAGCTACGTTACAGCCTATGCCTTTCTTTTCCATTGGGGGTTTCTCGGGATTCATCGCTTCTATCTGGGACGATATATCAGCGGCATCATCTGGCTGTTAACTGCTGGTCTTTTCGGTTTGGGAATCTTTTTTGACCTTTTTCTCACCGGTGCATATATACGGTTCTGGAACGAGGATCACCGGGATGAACGCCCGGCTCTTCGCCCGAATTCAGTAGGAAGAGTTAAGCAGAAAAAAGTGAAGAAAGTTAAGGTGCCCAAGGCAGCTAAACCCCTTAAAACATCCAAACCATCCAAAGAATCAAAAAAATCCAAATCGAGCAATTCCAGGGCAGACAATATTGATAAGAGTGAGGAATTTTCCTTCGGAGAGGCCCTTGGAGCAGGTGCAATAGCTGAAGCTGCAGATTCTGCTTTGGAGCCGGAACCTGCGGCAGATCCTCTGGATGATTTTGGTGACCTTCCTGATTTATCGTTTGAGGAAGATGGTTCGGATGACTTATCTGCTCCATCAGTTTCCGAGAGCGATGAATTCATATCGGATTTACCTGAGGAACTGGGAGAAGAGTTAAGTGAGGATGATTTTGATATCAAATCTTTCGAGTAAAGCTTTTCGGCTTGGCTGTCTTACAGCTATTTTATTCGTTTTTTCCCTGTTTGTTTCCTGCTCCGGAGCACCTGAATCAAAGGAAATGCCGGAATGGCTTTCCTCCTATCCGGCATCAACTTCTTTCTATATAGGAATTGGTGGGAGTAATACCGGCAGTATGGCCGAAGACCGGGAGAAAGCCGCTGCAGCCGCCCGGGTAGATCTGGCAGCTCAGATTTCCGCTCAGGTGAGTTCAGAACTGGAAATTTCCGCCCGCGCCTCTTCGGATGGAGAATTCAGTGAGTCTGTTGAACGTACCGTCAATGAATCTGTTGAGCAGAATCTACAGTCTGTTGAAATTGTTGATACATGGTTTTCTCCCGAGCACGGAGCCTGGGTTTATGTTCGGCTTTCCAAAGCCGTATGGGCTGCCATCATCAAAGATGAAATAGCCAATCTTACCCTGAAGGCCAACACTATTCTGGATCCGGTTGCCGCAGGGCGTTTAACTGAAGCTGAGAATATGGCTGCTTTAGGCCGGGCTCGCGCTACGCTTCTTTCTTCACCATGGGGGCTCAGAGTTAAAGATGCTGTGTTCAGCAGTAACGGGTTTCTCATTGACAGTGTGGATGCGGAGATATCTGAGCGAACCGGCTCAATGATTGTCCGGGCAGAGATTACCCCAGACAGGGTGAAGTACGGTTCTGAAGTGGTTATTTCCGGATTTGTGGAATCAGGGGCCGGCCGGGATATGGGAGCCTTCCCTTTAGTTGTTATCAATCTGGAATCCGGTGCTTTGGAACTTACCACCGAGCCCGATGGAGCCTTTGCAGTAACACTGACACCGGAGGTTATGGAACCTGGAACCATCCGATACGAAATCATTCCGGATCTGATTATATGGGATATTCCCCCGGGTGGATTTCCAATTTCCCGGACTTCAATTGAATTAGTTGTGGAGCCTATTCTATTGGCTCTATCAATCAACAGCAGCAGTGCTGCAGAGCTTTCAACTCTCAACGGTGCTGTTGGTGACTGGCTTTCAGAACTGCCCCTTCCCGCAGAAACCGTCTCTCCAGGTCAGGGTGATATCGACCTGGAATACGCCTGGACGATCTTTGATTTTCCCCGTTCGGAAAAACTTGCCAACGCTCCGTATATAACTCAAGTTGGCGCGGTTCTGACTGTCTCCCGAAACGGCAATACCATTCTGGTCCGTGAAATTGATGCCTTCAAAGACGGCGGCCTGGACTGGGAACAAGCCCACAAACGGGGAGCTCGGGGCCTGCTGAAACAGATTGCCGAAGATCCGTTTCTTGCCCTGGATCTGGTAGAGGCCTTCGGATTCTAAGGCCGAAGGCCGCCTTGCCGCCCGGCCGCGGATCACTTCATCCCAAATCTCGTCAGTCCCCGACCCAGCTATTCGAAGAAACAAGCCCGGAGCAATCCATTGCGGCCAGCAACGGCCTTGCTCCCGGGTTTGTTTACCGAGCGTCACATCATTTTCATCGTCCCCTTCCAGATGCCGATATCCAAAGTCATCAGCATTGCTCCC
>JAUUYD010000249.1 GCA_030590585.1 Spirochaeta sp. | reverse complement strand
GGTATTATGAACGAAAAATTACCGGAACTGTTCTTTGCAACATCAGATAAGCGGATGAGTGAATACCAGAAACAGCTTCGGGATGAGGGGCGAATCCGAAAAGTGGGACTGAGGCTGTACTCCTCTGCTCCGGAGGATGAATGGCAGGAAGTTATCCCTCGTAATTGGGCCTTCATCATCGACAAACTTTTTCCTGGAACCTTGCTGAGTTATCGTTCTGCGATGGAGTTTACACCGAGTTCCGAAGGAACCATCTATCTGACATCCGGTACAACTCGTGAGATCTCTTACCCCGGATTCAAGATCAGTTTTCTTCGCGGACCTGCTCCACTTGTAGACGATGGTAATTTCCTCTCAAACCTCAGGTCTTCATCCTTACCCCGGGCCTGTCTGGAGAATTTCCGACCATTGAGAAGTACCAATAAAAAGCGTATATGGCCAAGAGAGCGACTTGAATCAAGGTTGGAGGATTCTCTCCGGATAAACGGTGAAGATTTCATCAATACACTACGTGACAGAGCAAAAGCGATAGCGGTGGAATTCGGTTGGTTTGGGGAGTTTGAAAAATTGAATCAGATACTCGGCGCACTTCTCGGTACCCGAAGATCTCCCCGGGAAAGTTCCCCTTTGGTGAAAGCGAGGTCTGATGGAAAGCCCTTCGACAGCCGATGCCTTGAACGGCTCACTTCGCTTTTTTCTTATCTTAAAACAACCCCGTTGAAGTCCTTTCCGGAATACCTTACGGATTACAATCAATTCCGGAATAAAGCTTTCTTTGAGAGCTATTTTTCAAATTACATAGAAGGGACAACCTTCAATATTGAAGAAGCTGAACGGATAGTGTTTGATAAGTTTCTTCCACCCGATCGGCCGCAGGATGCCCATGATGTTCTATCTACCTTCCAAATTGTCTCTGATAGAAATGAAATGATCCGGACACCGGAATCGGTATCTGAATTGTCAGAGCTTCTAATCCATCGGCATAGCATAATCATGGGCAAGGGGCCTGATAAACATCCGGGTATGTTCAAGAACAGGGTCAATCGCGCAGGTGATACCGAGTTTGTCCATCCGGAGTACGTGGAAGGGTCACTGGAACGGGGCTTCCTCCTCTACCGTTCGCTTGAACCGGGATTGCAGCGGGGTATGTTTATTAAATACCTGATAAGTGAAGTTCATCCTTTCGATGATGGTAATGGCCGTATCTCCCGTATCATGATGAATGCTGAACTCATCTCCAGCGATCTCAGTACAGTGATTATTCCAACGGTTTATCGTGAAGATTATCTACTCTCTCTCCGGGCTCTCTCAAGGAGAATGCGCCCGGCACCTTATGTAACCATGCTGGCCGAAGCGCAGCGGTTTTCCAGTCAGCTTGATTTCAGTAATTATCCATCAGCCCTGCAGGTTATCACAGAACGGAACTGGTTTCTCGAACCAGACAATGGAAAGATTGTTTACGACAGATCGTAAAAATCCCAATCTTATAGAGCCAGGCGATAAATGGCCGCCAGATCCTCATCGCTGTAACCGTCGATACCCCAAAGGCCGCAGAGAGTTCTTGCCTGTTTGACAAGTTCCGGAATTTCAGGATTCTCAATACCCGCATCCCGGAGATTTACCGGACAACCTGCATCCTGAATCCACCGGGTGAATCTTTCGATAACTTTATCGCATGCAGTATTCTCATCCAGTCCGGATATTTCATCATCCATCTCCAGAATCTTCCTGCCGAAGAGGAGTATCCGGGGGGCGATTGATTCCTTTTTGTACTTCAGCCAGGCCGGGAATATGGCTGAAAGGCCGGCTCCATGGGCTACATCATAGACAGCACTTAAAGGATGCTCCAACATGTGATTGGGGGTTGCCGCTCCTTCTACACCGGCGTTGCCCAGGCCGTTCCACGCAAGAGTACCCGCCCACATTAAAGCGGCCCTTCCATCCTTGTTTCGAGCATCCTTCTGCACAATTTTCAAACTGGACATGACGGCTCTGACGGTTCCTTCCACAAATCCGTCCTGGACAGGAGCATAGGAAGCAGTGGATGTAAAGTAGCCCTCCAGCAGATGACTCATGATGTCAAAACTGGCATATGATGTATATTCCAGAGGAAGAGTAAAACTTAAAGAGGGATCTAGAAACGCGACTTTCGGAATGATAAACGGAGAGCGGGCACCGAATTTTTCATTTGTATCCGTGTTGGTTATTACACTCACCGGATTATTTTCCGAGGAGGTTGCCGGAAGGGTTTGAATGGCTATAACCGGGAGTGCTTTTTCCATTACGGCTTTCCGGGTAAAGAAATCCCAGAGATTGCCGTCATAACAGGCACCGGCAGCGATGGCTTTTGCTTCATCGATAACGCTTCCGCCTCCTACGGCAATTATCATCTGGGTGCCTGCAGCCGAAGCTATTACGGCACCTTTTTGGGCATGGTGAAGCTCCGGGTTGGGTTTTACCCCTGAATAATCCTCGACGGATATCCCTGAATCTGAGAGTATGGAGACTACCCGATCATAAAGACCGCTCTTCTTTATACTGTTCTTCCCATATACAAGGAGCGCTTTAGTGCCGAACTTTACAGCTGTTGATCCAAGGTCATTTAAAATATCATCACCAAAAATAATCCTGGTGGGGGAGTAGAACTCAAAGTTTTTCATTATCAGGCCTTACTTGATTTACAATTGGAATAATATTACAGATACCGCCCTGATAGAAAGTGGTTAAGCAGGTACCATGCTCCGGTTCCTGAACCGAAAACGGGGTGGGCCTACGTAGAACGCCAGATAGCCCAGATGAATACCGGCAAAGAGTAAAACAGGGATATAAGCTGTTGTAATCTGCAGTGAAAAAGCCAAAATGATATCATAAGCATGCAGAATAACCGGAACAACCCAGACAACCGGATCATCCTTGAAACTCCTCATTCCACTTTTTTTCCGAAATCTTATCACGATGAAAATGCTGATTAATGCCGCAAAGGATAACATATACAATTCGGCGGAACGATTGGTGAACATGGGAAATAATGGGTCGAGAAACATCAAAAACCGGGTCATCGGGGAAACAATCAACAATACTCCTGCAATCGGAGAGAGTAGTACATAGCTTATTCCTGCTATAAATTTGTATCCTGATTTTTTATATATCCATCTTCCCAATTGAATGAATATTGAATAGTAAAACATTAAAAGAAACCAACCGGTGTAATTGAAAAACGGGATTCCAAACAGCATGTCTTTGTAATTAACCGTCCAATTCCATCTTCCTTCCATTACACCTTCTACGATATGTAAATCAAACACCGCTACAGGATCAATTGTCAGATCTTGTAAGACCCCTAACATCCCGACCATAAGCGGTATGGCCCATTTGGGGATTCCTCTGATTTCTGCGAATCTCAATGCGGAATAAAAAATAACGGCTTCCAGCATCAGAATGGATAGTGGAACGGTCCCCACCATCAACAGCCTGTTTAATGAATAATTATAGATATTTCCGATAACACCAATATTCTCAAATATCCCGGCATATACAATGAAACCGAATAATTCAAATACACGGAATACTCTTGAATTACCATCGTTTTTTTTCAGTATATCCGCCAGGCAGTAAAAAAAGAGAGCAATTGCGAGAATCTCTGTAAATGCCCAGCTTAGCGGTGTGGAAAGGTATTCCAGAATTTCAGGTCTGTAATTCATTATATAAATATAGCAATTGATAGTTGGTTCCGGGAGCTTTCATGGTGCTTTTTGACGCTTGTAAGGTGTTTTTTGGAGAGCTGTAATTAAATATTTGGAGACTTGTAATGGTCACTGAGAAAAAGGCAGTGATAGATGTCAATTGAGCTGTCAGGACGTGTTGTATTTCAGGATCTATTTTGAAATTATTTTTTGTGAATTACCACAGATTCGTTTCTTTTCAAGCTGTGACTCGAAATATATTCGAGCGCGGCATGTGTCAGGAATCCGGATCGGGATTCTCCTTCTCTTTGGGCAAAGCTATCAATTTTAGTAAGTAATCTTTCAGGTATTGTGATATTTACCCGACGGTTTTTATCGGATAGATCTGCAAGATTTACTTCGCAGAATGCCCAGATGAGCTCTTTGCCGGGAAATTGTCTTTGTATCATATCTATGGGAGATGGGCTTGGAATAACTTCGTTATCGATGAGCAGGCCTTCAACATGAGTAAGAATGGCTTCTTTTACATTCATCATGGCCTCATCGACGGATTCACCAGCGGAGAAACAGCCTGGAAGGTCTGGAACTGTTACTCCGAAGTCGGAAGTTTTATCTTTCTCAAGTAATACTGGATATCTCATTTCTTTGGTCTCCATTTAATACCGGCCTGCCTGAATATTGACTTGGTTGTTCCTATCGGCAGGTCGGATTTAGGATGTGGAACGGTTATCTTTCCTGATTTTTTCGAATGCTTGAACTGATGATGAGAACCGCGGATATTGTGGATGAACCAACCATTCTCTTGAAGTATTTTAATAATCTCTGAGCTTCTCATTCGTGCGTATTATACACACTGATTTGATGATTGTCGAGTATCCGGGGATGCTTTATCATAATTTCATGGAACACTGGATCAGCAATCTGTCTCCCGAACTCTTCTGGGATGTTCCTCAGGATAAAGTCGATCCTGAAAAACACGAAAGATGGCTGATTGAAAGGATTCTCCAGCGTGGGCGGTGGGAGGACTGGCTTCTTCTTAAAACCCATTACGATAAACCAAGGCTTCGGAGTCTTTCCCCTCAATTGAGGC
>JAUUYD010000110.1 GCA_030590585.1 Spirochaeta sp. | reverse complement strand
TGTGGTTCCTAATATCAGACCGGAAATTAAAGCTGCCGGATGATTCTCCGGCATGTATTGATACAAATCTACGGCTGCCAATAACATGTAGTTTGTAAATAAACCAAGGGTGCCCGATAAAACACCGCCGACAAGTCCGAACGCCAGGGAACAGACAATAACGGGGATAATAACGAAATAATTAACGGCGATTCTCAGTATCGGTGCCAGAAGCAGGACGGCTGCAATATACAAGATAATTGAGAGCAGCGCCGATATTACCCTGATCCATACTTTTTCAAACCAGATATTATGCGCAGATAGGACAAATTGTTCACTTCGAAACGGTTTATTCACATAATGAGCATATCACAGGCCATAAGGTACTACACTGGAATTCATATTATTGAATGGAGGATTGCGGATGGAAGCCCGTAAAGAAAATTGGAAGTATTTTCGGCATACTTACCCCGAAGCCCATGAGGCGTATGAGGCATTCGGCAAGGCATTGGGGTCTAATGGCGGACCATTGGACGCGAAAACCTGTTCCCTGATTAAAGTCGGCATCGCCGCAGCCAGTCAGTACGACCTGGCCCTGCGAAGTCATATTGAAAAGGCGTTGAATGCCGATTGTACTCCCGAAGATGTGGAACATGCCATACTTCAGGCAGCTACCACAACGGGGTTTCCCCGTATGATGGCGGCATTGAAGATTTGGCGGGAGGAGAGGGCGAAGCATTAGGAGATTTTTGGGGGTATAATGAATACAGGAGGCCAATTATGAAGAAAAGTAAAAAGTGGATTCGCCTTGTTATTCTTTTCAGTCTTTTCCTGGCGATCACCGGTGCGGCCAGCGCTGACAGTCAGTGGGATATCTCACTCAATGTCCCATACTATCTGGGGATAGAATCCTCCGATGGAACTCTGAGTCAATTCAACCACAGCTTCATCCCCATTCCTGATGTGAAGTGGCATTACTACTTTGGAGGTGAAAAGCTTCATTTCGGCGTGGGATTCAGGTTTCTGACATTGATTCTGGAATCTGCCGTCTATCCCATGATTTCTCTGGAGTCCAATCTTGGTAACTTTGTTATCAACGCCGGTTTCGGCGGAGGTCTATTTCTGTTTTTTGGTTTGGAGAATGCCTTTGAGGCAGGTACCGTATTCCTTCCTGAACTGTCTGTAGCATACAAATTGGGCAAACGTAAAATATTCAGTTTAGGAACCGCCGGGACTTTTCTTCTGGCTCCGTCCTCTGCCAGCTTGAACGAGTTCGCCCTCATCGGGACGGTCTTCGTCCGCTGGACACTTTAAAGTTTTAAATGTTCACCCGGACTTCTAAAGAGCTCTCTCCATCGCAGCTTTAACCCGCTTCGGTGTTATGGGCAGATGATACATTCTGACTCCGATTGCATCGTAAATCGCGTTGGCGACTGCCGGAGCTGTCGCCAGAGAGGGGGCTTCGGCAAATCCCTTTGCCCCCAGAGGACCTTGCGGATGGGGTACTTCCACGATGATGTTGATGATTTCAGGAGCATCACCGGCTTTGGGGATGCCGCTTCCCCGTAAATCACGGGTGAGGTTTCTTCCCTTTTCGACGAGAAACTCTTCACTCAGAGCATAACCCACTCCCATCATCACGCCGCCTTCCTGCTGACCCTCAACAGCCCGCCGATTCAGGACTCTGCCGACATCACAGACGGTAATGATTTTCAGTACGCTTACTTTCCCGCTGATCTTGTCGACAGCCACCCATGCGGCCTGGGCCCCGTAGGCATAAGCCCAATGGGTTCTGCGGTTCTTGAATTCCGGGCTGCCGAATTGGTTTTTATCCCCTTCGGGAAATCCCTCGGTATCCGGAGCCATGGCGCGGAATTCAGCCTGGAATTCTTCCCCCAGCTCCGATAAGGGGATTCTCCCCTCCCCGCCTTTCTCGACAATCATAGTGCCCTCGATGGCAAGAGAAGCCGGATCGAGTATCCCCATTTTCTCAGATGCCCGTGAGAGAAGATCGGATAGAAGATTGCCGCATGCTCCCACCGTGGCGTTTCCCGAAAGAAAGGTTTGACGGGACGCAGTTGTGGCGCCTGTATACGGGGTCAGTTTTGTATCCGGCCCGTTCACGATAATCCTGTCGATGGGTATTCCCAGGAGTTCCGATGCGATACGGGCCTGGCCGATCACCGCACCCTGACCGTATTCATGATGGGTAACGAACAGGCGGCAGTCCCCATTGGATGAAAGAACCACCCGGGCACCGGCACTTTCGGGAAGGCTGTGGCCGAACCCCACATTCTTGACTCCACAGGCAACGCCGAATCCCAGAACGGTCCCTTCGGGAGCTTTAGGGACAGATTCCGTCTTTACAGCGGTCCGGGTGGCTTCAAGAACTTCGATAACTCCGGGTATACCGGGTTCCAGCACGTGATTGGTAATGGTGGGAAGTCCCGGTTTGAGTGCGTTGATTAAACGAATATCAATCGGATTGAGACCTGTCTTTGATGCGGCCATATCCACCAGAGATTCGATAACAAAATTACTCTGATTCGCTCCAAATCCCCGCATGGCACCGGACATGACATTATGAGTATGCATGGATTTTCCATTCACAAGAATTGTCGGTATGTAGTAGGAACCTCCGATGAAGGCCATCATGTTCTCGATAATATCGAATCCAAGGGTGGCGTAGGCTCCTTTATCCGTGACGATATCCGCCTTGAGCACCTTGAACCGGCCTTTGCTGTCCAGCCCGAGCTTCACATCGAATTCGGCGGGATGCTTTTTCTGAGCCACCTGAAGGGATTCTGCTCTGGTCAGGGTAATTTTCACAGCTCTGTTGAATCTCAAAGCCGCAGCGGCAATAATCGGCTGAAAGATAAGGTCTTCCTTGCCGCCGAATGCCCCGCCGGTGGGCAGCTGGACTACCCGGATTTTCTCCCTTGGAACTCCCAGGACTTCAGCTATTTGAATCTGGTCGTCAAAAACGGTCTGGGTTGGATAATGGATTTCCACACCGCCATCGCCGTCGGGCCGGGCCAGGCCGGATTCAGGTTCCATGTAACCATGAATAATCCTGGATGTGGAGAATCTACCCTCTACCACGGTCTTTGAGGATTCAAGCTCCTTTAAAGCATCCCCACGCTGAAGACAGCCCTCATAAAAGATATTACCAGGCTTCTCCGGCCATACAAGAACCGCGTCGGGATTTTCGGCTTCCCCGATGGTAAATACGCCGGGGAGTACCTGATATTCCACAATAACGGCCTTCAGGGCTGCTGCCGCCTGATCCGCCGATTCGGCGAAAACCGCACAGATCGGATCGGCCATGGAGCGTATCTCTGCCCCCTCGGCCACAAGAGCCGGCTGATCACGGTGGACAAGACCAATCTTCCCGGTCCCGCCGAAATCACCTGCAGTGATGACACCCGCGACACCGGGCATGGATTCGGCCGCGGAGGTATCAAGGCGCTTTAATATCGCGTGGGGTTCATCGGAGAACAGGATTTTCCCATGAAGCAGGCCGTCAGGGACGATGTCATCCGCATACCGGACTATGCCTCGGGCCTTTAATACGGCATCGGTTTTTCTCAAAGGCGCATCGTCCGGGTATCCATCAAACTGAGGCGCTTCACCGCGAAGCAGCCGGGCCGCTTCTTCAACAGCCAGGAATATTTTCTGATATCCGGTGCAGCGGCAGTAGTTCCTCGAACTGATGTATTTTCTGATTTCCTGCCGATCCGGTTTCGGGTTTGAATGAAGAAGTCCTTTGACGGTCATTATCATTCCCGGTGTACAGAACCCGCACTGTATGGATCCGGCATTGATGAAGGCCTCCTGAATCGGATGAAGAGTTCCGTCCCGTTCTGTGAGTCCCTCGATGGTCTCGATAGAGGCATTGATGAGTTTTTTACTTTTCAGTTTAACGGCACAGGACTTCGTCGGCCTGCCGTTTACCAGAACCGTACATGTGCCGCATTGTCCCTGACCGCATCCGTTTTTGGCGCCGTAAAGGCCCAGCGATTCCCTCAAGTATGTGAGAAGTGTTGTCTCACCGTCCACATTGTCCCGAAGCTCCTTTCCGTTTACACGGAACTCAATGGGTATCAGACGAGACAGCTGTCGGAACCGTCATGGACGTAAGGTTCGTATTTCAGTTCCTTCTCCAGGCCGGGATCCTTTATTATAGTCTCATTCCGTTTCCAGCCTTCGGGCATTGCCTTGTATTTGATAAGGCCGCTTACGGGGCAGACAAAACTGCATAACATGCAGCTCAGGCATTTGTCCTCATTAAGCTCCGGCCTGCGTGTTTCAGCATCCCATTTCAGGGCCTGTCCGCCGGCATCGGTACAGACATTCAGACACTGGCCGCAGCCGATACATTGATCAAGATCGTACTCAACAACTCCCTGTCTATCAAGGTTGAACAGATCTGTTTTACCCAATTTGGGCAGCGACCCACCCACCAGATCGGACAGCTTCCAGATACCCTTTGATGCCATGTAATCAGTTAATCCCTCAATCATATCCTGAACGATGATATAGCCGTAATGCATGATTCCAGTGGTTACCTGGAGAGTGGAAGCACCAACCAGCAGGTACTCAAGAGCATCAACCCAGGTTTCTATTCCACCCATACCCGAGAGGGGAAGGTTCAGATTCTTATCCTTGGCCATGTCGGAAATGAATCTGAGACCGATGGGCTTCATACCCGGTCCTGAGGTTCCGCTGGAAGCTCCATGACCGAAGACATCAGGCAGAGGGATGTAGGAATCAAGGTCAATTCCAGAAATTCCACTCACCGTATTGATAGCAGATATTGCATCGACTCCGCCATTCTTGGCAGCCATGGCTGTTTCGATCATATCGGTGATATTCGGGGTCATTTTAGCCATAACGGGAATGCTGACAGCCCGTTTGACGATGGCGGTATAGTGTTCCAGTGAATAGAATGATTTTCCTGCATCATGACCGGATCCTTCAATGGTCATGTTGGGACAGGAAAATTTGAGCTCCAGCATATCCGCACCATGATCCTCGGACATCTTGGCCAGATATTCCCACTCCTTGTCGGCGAAACCCATGATGCTGTGAACCATTCGGCGGTCAGGGTAGTGTTTCTTCAGATATAGCAGATCCAGAAGGTTGTCTTTCAGGGGACGATCGGTAATCTGCTCGACATTCTGAACGGATACAAGCCGGCGGCTGCCGTAATGTGACGCATTCATCCGGGGTGAGGGATGATCTATTCGAAGCCGGTCCGAGCCCAGAGTTTTATATACGACACCGCCCCATCCGGCATCAAAGGCCCGCTCCACCATCTCCGCACTGTTGGATACAGGAGAGGAGGAGAGCAAAAAGGGATTGATATATTTCTTACCGCAGAATTCGATGGAAAGGTCAGGTTTTTTTTGTGCCATTTCAACTACTCCTTATTACCAAGGTATTCGTGGATGGCTTTAGCAGCCTCCTTACCGTCCTGAACCGCTTCCACCACGAGAGCCGGACCACGTACAATATCGCCTCCGGCAAAGATTCCGGGCACTGATGTTGCCCCGGTGTCCTTGTCGGCAACAATGAGCTGCTTTCCATCCACTTTGACATTGGGATACCAGTCGGAAGAATCATCGACAGCCTTGTTTCCAATAGCTTCAATGACGATATCCACGGGCATATCCCATTCTGTTCCTTCAATCAGCTCAGGTCTTCTTCTGCCGGATTCATCAGGCTCACCTAAACGTGTTCTCAATAATTTCAGGCCGGTGATCCTGTTCCTGTCGTCTGTCAGGAAATCCGTCGGCTGATGAAGTATCAGAAAATTGACCCCGGATTGGAGAGCCTCAATCCGCTCAATTTCTTCTGCGGGCATCTGTGTGTAGGATCGGCGATAGATGAGATAGACATCTGTGGTATCCAATCGGACTGCAGCTTCCACACAGTCCATTGCCACCGAACCGCCGCCGATAACGGCAACGGTCTTTCCCTTGAACTCAGAAATGATTCCGTCAAATTTATCGTTCCGAAGAGCGGCGAGAAAATCAACCGAAGAGTAACAGCCGTCAATACCCGAGGAATTATCCTTCAGTGCATAGGCTCCCCAGAGTCCGGGTCCCATGAATACAGCATCGTAACCCTGTTTCAAAAGATCTTCAGCCGCGGCTTTCCCTGTGATGGGCGAGTCGCATTTAATCTCCACTCCCAGAGCTGTTACATCCGCGATTTCTTTCTCCACAAAGTCAGTATCACAGCGGAAAGGAACAACGCCGTAGCGCAGCACTCCGCCGGGTTCAGCCAGAGCTTCAAAAATGGTTGCCTTATATCCCATCTTTGCCAGTTCAGCGGCGCAGCTTAAACCTGCAGGGCCGGATCCGACAACGGCAACTTTCCCGGAGACACCCGATTCTTCAACACTGAGAGGCTGAAAATCGATTTCCCGGCTATGGTCAATAAGAAAACGCTGAATATCACCTATTCGTATTGCTTTATCACTTCCCCCGGGATTCTCATCCGAAGCCATCATTGCACTGCATTCTCTTTCGCAAAGTTCGGCTGTGGGACAAAGAACACCGCAGGCTCCGCCAAGAATATTGTTCGACTTGATGGTACGGATAGCCCCTGTAATATTCCTGAATCGCAGTTTCCTGATGAATTCACCCGGGTTGGTATCGGCGGGACAGGCCTTGGAACAAGGCGCATCATGGCAGAGCAGGCATCGCTCCGCCTCAACAATCGCCTGATCCATGTTCATTCCCGGAGGCATTTCTTTAAATCGATCTTTTATATCGTTTATGATCATAATCACCCTCCTGTAATATTGCATAATCCGGTGGTAGACCCCGGAGAGCATCCAAGGATCATATCATAAGATTCCCATTGAGCAAGATAGTGTTTTTCATATAAATTGATCTTTTCATACTCAGAATGCTTCTTAATAGCTGAATTCGTTCATATTCAGTTCAACAACACGTTCTTTTACCCACATGAATGAATCGGCTCTTCTGCCGGAAAGAAGATTTTCCTTCAGGTTAATCGTAATTTCATCCGGTCACCACCATTTAACGATACGGCGGCCCCGGTCTGGAGCTCGCCGAAGACTTTTATATAATGGAAACAAAGATTATCCCCATGGACATTATTTCCAAACTCACTCCTCCGGCACCCAAGTATCCCGATGAGATTCAGGCCGTACTGGATGAAAGCATGGTTTCTGAAGAGGGTGCTTTCATGATTCGCGTGGAAGGAAGTTCAAAGGGTAAAAAAATCCGCATCGACAGTTATGTTAATGCCCCGGGGCTCACTGAATCCTTTGATAAAGCCCAGATAACCCATGAATCCTATCTGACTGGGCAATCCGCGTTCATGTTTACCAAGATGTTCATTAACGGTGTAATTAGAACCACAGGTGTTTTTCCGCTGGAAGTACTGGAATCCGAGGAGAGAACTTACTTC
>JAUUYD010000101.1 GCA_030590585.1 Spirochaeta sp. | reverse complement strand
CTTTGGAAGTGATTTTCCTTTCAATTCTGATATAAGGGAAGACTCAGTAATACATGAGATTAATACTATCTGCACTGGTATCGAAGATATTGAAGATAGAAATAAAGTTCTCCATGAAAACATACAAGACCTCATTTACAAAGGATGAATTATGACAGGAATAAAACTATGTGAAAAAACCTGGGATGAAGCTGAAAAAATCCTGAATAAAGATTCAATTGTTGTTCTTCCCATCGGCGGCGGGTCTAAAGAACATGGTCGTCATCTTCCGCTTGGGACAGATATGATGGTAGTGGGTGAGATATCAAATCGCCTGCTGGAAGAAGCGAATATCGTTCTGTTACCGACTTTAAATTATGCTTTTTATCCCGCGTTTATCGACTGGCCGGGAAGTGTATCGATTGAATCGGATAATTTCAGAAAATTTGTCGGTGATATTGTTGAATCCATTGCACGCTTCGGTGTTCAGAAATTCATGATTCTTGACGGCGGTATATCAACTCATTATCCGTTAACCATACTTTCCTATGAATTGTTTAACAAATTGGGAATCAAAGTTGCCGTTACCGACATGACCGGTCTGGGTAAAGAGGTCAGTGAAAAAATCTGTGAACAGGAAAGCGGGGGTCATGCTGATGAAAGTGAGACTTCCTGTCTCCTGATTATAAGACCCGACCTTGTGAAAATGGAAAAAGCCGTCAAGGAGTATGGAGCCTCGGTTCCGGGAGTCTACAGCCCTGCCGGGGTAAAAAAAATCACTTTAAAAACCGGCATGAAGACAGCAAACGGAGCCCATGGCGACCCAACTCTTGCGAATAAAGAGAAAGGAGAGCTTATTCTTAAAGCCATGACTGACGATCTGATAACATTCCTCAAGGGATTCTCAGATGAATGAACGCAGCAAGCGAATAAACTTTCAGTATGATGGACTTGCTTTATCTCCATCCGAATCAGCTGAATTACTGAATAGTCTTTTACAATCCGAGAAAGTTTCGGCAGATTCTTATTCCCTCGGTGGTGTCGTGGAAAAGCTGGAATGTGAGATGGCAGAGAAACTGGGGAAAGAACAGGCTATCTTCATGCCAAGCGGTACCCTGGCTAATCATCTTGCAGTTAAGGCTCTGACCGGGAGCCGCAAAAGGGTTCTCGTTCAGGAAAAGTCTCACATATACAATGACTCGGGAGACTGCATGCAGGAATTGAGCGGCATGAACCTGATTCCATTACGAAATATGGAGAAGGTGGAAGCTGCCGGTTTCTCACTGGAACAGGTAAAAGCATGCTTAAGTGATACTTCTGCCGGAAAAGTAAAAACCGGCGTAGGTGTAATATCAATTGAGTCTCCGGTTCGTAGATTGAATGGAATGATATTTCCCCGGAATGAGATTTTAAGAATTACTGAATATGCAAAAAAGCAGGAAATCAGAACTCATCTTGATGGAGCGCGCTTATTCATTGCAGCCGCTTATGCCGGAATGACGCCGGCAGAATATGTATCACCCTTCGATACAGTTTATGTATCTCTCTATAAATATTTCAATGCGCCATTCGGTGCAATTCTTGCCGGTCCCGGGGATATCATCCGGGGATTGTATCACCAGAGGAGAATGTTCGGCGGCGGGCTGAATGAGGTTTGGCCGTCAGCGATCCTGGCATTGAGTGCCTTAAGAGGCTTTGAACAGAGATATAAGTCGGTGATAGCGTTATCGGAAAGTGTTAAGAACGCATTAAACAATATAAAAGGTCTCAGGGTGGAGAATCTGAGTAATGGAACAAATGTTTTCCGTTTAACACTCAAGGATTTCATTAATGCCGGAAAATTAAGAGATGAGCTTTTAAAACAGAATATCCGGATTCCGCTGCCTGAAAAGGATTTTAACGGCTTCTATCTAAAAACAAATGAGAGTCTGTTAATGGACAGCATCGAAAACATTGCCCTTAAGATTGAGAACGCGGTGGACCAATCCCTATCAGATTAATGCCGTTTTAATCTCCATGTAGATTCAGATCGGGTAACGGAGCTTTATCCCTTACAAAACGGTCAAACCACTCTTTCAACAGCCGGTTTCTTTCCCCGATATGTTCTGAGAGTGAGTGATCAGAGCCCTCCAGCATAACAAGTCGAAACGGATGCTTTAACTGCAATAATTTTTCAGCCATTTTTATGGATGAAAGGGGATTTACTCTCCAGTCGGAAGTTCCATGCATAATCAGAATTGGTGTGGAACGGCACATCTTTTCGGCCCAATATACCGGACTGCGGCTCATCAGGGTAGATCTGTCGTCAGGATCAAACCCGGGTATCAGATCGGAATAAACCTCATCCATATCTTTTCGATCATCAGTCCATGAAATAAGATCTGTCACCCCGCAGCGTATTGCCGCGGCTCTGATTCTATCAGTCAGGGTTAATGCCATGTATGTCATCATCCCCCCCCGGCTGCCCCCCAGCATTCCTATTCGCTCGTGGTCGGCCTCAGGGCAATCTTCCAGAAGCGGGATTAAATTCATGACATCATTTATGTCATCCCCTCCGAATTGTTCCTGACCCTCGCCTCCGAGATTTCCTCTGTACTGTGAAGCGGCAACGATATATCCCCAGGAAGAGAGCAGGGCTAAAAACCTTACAACCTTCTCAGCTGTTATGGCCCCGAAATCTCTGTTACCACCCCGGTTGTAAATGATACAGGGGTAAATACCCTGTTTTTTGGGGCTGATTAAAAATCCCTTTACTTTGAGCTTATCGCTGATATATGTAATCTCTTCAATCGAGAGATCTTGAGTATAACTGAACTCATCTCCGGATAATTGTTCCGGGATTTCCATGGCTTTTCTGTCTGTAATTGTTCCATCTTTCATTATGAACTTACCCCTTTAAGAGATAGCTCACCGGCTCTGATACAGCTTACCGAATGCCCCGGGGTTCTTTCTGTAAGGATGGGAATCTCTTTGCTGCAGAGATCTGCGGCATAGGGGCATCGTGGATGAAAATGGCAGCCTGATGGAGGATCAATCGGGCTCGGGACATCACCAGTTAAAAGAATCTGATTCTTGATTCGATCGGGATCGGCAACAGGCACTGCTGACAGTAAAGCCTCTGTATATGGGTGATAGGGAGTTTCGAATATTGTACTGCTGTTGGAGATTTCAACAATCTTCCCGAGGTACATAACGGCTATTCTGTCACTGATATGTTTTACAACCCCGAGGTCGTGTGCAATAAAGAGATATGAAAGATTAAATTGATCCTGAAGTTCTTTTAAGAGGTTTAAAACCTGCGCCTGGATTGATACGTCAAGAGCTGATACCGGCTCATCGGCAATAATGATTTTCGGTTCAAGTACCAGAGATCTGGCAATGGCAATACGCTGTCTCTGACCCCCTGAAAACTCATGAGGGTACCGCTTCAAATATTCAGTTTCAAGTCCGACAGCCTTCAGAATTCTTTCGGCTCTATCATTCCATTCTGATTTTTCTGAACGCCTATGGATTTTTAAAGGCTCAATGATAATGGATTTGATGCTCATTCTTGGATTTAAAGATCCATACGGGTCCTGATAAATCACCTGCATATCATTTCTGAATCTTTTCAGCTGCCTGTAGGATAAATTGGCGAGATCTTCCCATCTCTCTGATTCTCCGGATGTTGCGGTATTCATGAGAATCTCACCTGATGTCGGTTTATAGAGCCTCAGAATGGATCGCCCGGCGGTTGTTTTGCCGCAGCCGGATTCTCCAACCAGCCCCAAAGTTTCACCTTGGTGCAGTTTGATGCTGATATCATCAACGGCTTTTAATGAGCGGTGATCTGTTCTGAACAAACCTTTTTTAATCGGGAAATACTTCTTCAGGTTCTTAACATCCAAAAGAACGCGATTGTTTTTATTCATATTCTCCCTTTATGAATCAACAACCACCCCCAAAGGAGGTGGTTTGTGGGTTGCGCCCCCAAAGTGGGCTTACGGTGTTGTAAAAGCCGCCGAACAGTACCGGATAGGATATTAGGCAAAGCCGTTCTCTTTACCGCCCCCAAAGAGGCGGCTTTTACTATAGTAAAGCCAGCAGGAAGTTTTATGGTTATTCTCAGAGTCTTGTAATACAGGAGACTCTTTCGTGCATATATCCATTTTTTGTGAGCATCGAGGTGCAAAACCACAGCCTTGAGGTATGTTGAACGGGCTGGGGACGTTACCTTCAATGGTCTTCAATTTGTCCCTCTTCTTGTCCGTGATTGTGGGGATGGATTGGAGAAGCCCGGTTGTATACGGGTGTTTCGGGTTTTTGAACAATTCAGAGACCGGGCCTGATTCGACAATTTTCCCCAGATACATAACAACAATATCATCGGCCATCTCGGCGATAACTCCCATATCGTGGGTGATAAAGAGACCCGCGGTTTCAAAATCCTCTTTGAGATTGTTCATCAGATCCAGAACCTGTGCCTGAATCGTTACATCCAATGCCGTTGTCGGTTCGTCCGCAATTAACAGGCTTGGACGGCAGGAGAGTGCCATGGCAATCATCGCCCGTTGTCTCATGCCGCCTGACAGCTGAAAAGGAAACTCATTCACCCGTCTTTCAGGAAGAGGAATCCCCACTGCTCTGAGCATTTCTATGGATTTTTTCTTTGCATTCGATTTGGAAAGTTGCTGATGAAGGATAATTGCTTCACTGATCTGGTAACCGATTGTATATACGGGGTTCAGGGATGTCATCGGTTCCTGGAAAATCATGGCAATTTCATTACCTCTGATCTTTCGATATTCGCTTCCCTTCGGTGGCAATGTTGTCAGATCTTTTTTCCCGTCTTTACTGTGAAAAATTATGGATCCGGATTTAATCTGACCCTGAGGCTGGGGGATTAACCCCATAATGGACATTGCCGTAACGGATTTACCACAGCCGCTTTCGCCTACCACACCCAGAGTTCGTTTTCTTCCTATCTCAAAACTGATTCCATCAACAGCTTTACCAATGCCGTTTTCAGTATAAAAATATGTTTTAAGCTTCTGTACTTCCAATAGTGGTTTGCTCAAAGCCACCCCCCGTATTTGCACAAGACAGTAGCGCAGATGTAAAGAATTTGACAGTACATGAGAATAATTTAAGGAGTCAATGACTCCCCTGGAAAATGAGGAGATTGTCGCAGAGACAAGGTATAAAAAGCACAGAAAGCGCAGTGTACGTATAGTACATGAGCATTTCGAGCATTTTTAAAACGCAGTATATGCGGCCAGATACCTTTTTCCAGGGGAGTCATCTATGCAATGCTAAAAGCTCGGTGATGACATAATATCCGGAGAACTTGATCCCGGCATTCCTCCACCGGCAGATTCATCAAGGGCTCTGTAGATGCGAATAAGATATCGGGCTTCAGCCAGCATGTTTCGCACATTACTTTTATCCCTCCCGAAGGAACGGTAGAAGTCGGCAGCATCGCTGTAGTTCCCGGCTTGAAACTGACCCTGGGCAAATCCCTGATCGTAGGCATCTTCAAGGCCCAGCAGGGTGTTGTATGTACGTTCTGAAACAGGAAGGATGGCTCTGAGCTCAAGCATCCCGGGGCTGAGAGACCTTTTATCCCGGATAATACCACTGGTTGGCGGAACATCCGCGACACCCTGAATAATGCGTTCCCATCGATGGATTACCGAACTTTGAGAATCCAGTTCCTGCATTGCGGCTTCCAGCCGCGGCAGCTGCTGATCCCATTGACGGGAGTATTGCTGTATGGAAAGCCGGGCGTTGATTTTCAGTGCTTCCAGCCTTAAACCCTGCCAGTACTGACGGTAGAGATTGATATCCGAGGGGCTGACGGAAACCGCGGACATGCGGGCCTGATCGTCTACAACGGCAATAGTTCCCGGTTGGGCCATAACAGTCCGTCTGTCGCTTTTACTTTCAACCCGGCCCTCAGGTACAGTCACCAGTACCGAGCGGTCGGCGGCTATATCGACGTTGAATTCGGTACCTCTGACAGCCATGACGGCTGAGTCGGTCTGAACTTTGTAAGATTCTCTGGAGCTGAGTCTTCCCACTTTGAGACTGAGCGATCCTCGAAGCATCTGAAGAATTGTTTCAAACCTTGAGGCCTGTTTCGGACTGCTTACGAAATAAAAAGCGGATTTCGGCTGTACTCTCACTAACGATCCGGCGGATGGAGCCGTAATTTCCACTTCGACGTACCCGTCGGGACCGGTTTCTATAGTATCGGATTGTTCAATCCTGAGTCCTATTTCGACATTTCCGTGACTCAGGTATCTGCCGTTTCTTGAGATATCGACACTGCCTTCCAGATAGCTGATGACTCCGACGGCGGATTCCGCTGACACAAGCAATGCGGTGGCGAGAAGTAAAAGTCCTGCAAATAACAGTCTGCGCATATTCATAAGTCAAATATAACCCGCCTGTCTCGGCGATTCAAATCAGATTCAGTTATAAATCTGATAATGTTATAAATATAACGGGGTGTGAAATTACAAAATGATCGGGCTCTCAGTTTAACTCCGATCGTTTTGTTGTTCTTTTGTTTCAAGGTAAATTACCGCCCGAATCATGGTTCCAGGTCCGGGAGTTCATTAATCCGGGTTGTGAAATCTGTGTTCAAACAAAAAAGCCGACGGGGTTACCCGTCGGCTTAATAATTCAATAATAGTTATTGATTTACGGGAGAGTCGACTCCGGCTGACCGGGGAGGATTGTTCTCCACTTCGGAGTTCAAGCGTTCAAGGGCCTGCTGGGCCTTGAATTCTGAAAAGGCGGCATCTTCATTTCTGGCGAACACATTACCGACTTCCTCAATCATTGAAGCCTTCGGGAAAAAGACCATAACGAACCATGTCCCGTCTTCAGCCGGGTATTGTTCCTTGGTTATAGCACCCTGCAGTTCAATATCTGCCACTTCTTTGGAAATCCGTTCCACGAATGTGAGAGTCTGAGTATTACCGTCGGCACCGGATTCCTGGGCATAGTCGGTAAGCATGGTTTCGACGCTGACAGCAACCTGAGCGGCAATATCGGCCCGGGCCCTTGCAAGGGCAGTGGTGCGGGACAGGTTGTCATCCGATAGTTTTGCCATTCCCAGTCCAACGAATTGATCTTCCGGCATAGGCGGTGTCAGAAAGAATGCAGGATAATCTTTACTTTTTGCAGGACCTTCCTCAACTACTTCCTTTGTTGCGCAGGAAGAGAGAGCGAGGGCGGCCAGGGCGGCTAGAATAATCCCGATCCGAATAAATTTCTTCATATGTCACTCCTTGGCGTCATTTTCAGACGCATTTTCAGGCACTTCAAACTGCATTATAGTGTCACTGTAGATGAAAAATCCATAAAGAGGGGAGGTAATTTCAAAAATCGAGTATTTTTGGAATTATCCAAACTTTTTTTCCCATAGAAGCTTTCTGCGGGATGTTGTTGACCTCTGCCGATTCAGTTTTACTCATTCCCGAATGAGCGCCGGGAAAGTATGGCTTCATACTCCGCGGCTCTGCCCTGGGGTATGATACCATTCATTCAGTTTTACTCATTTCCGAACAGAGCCATCACAAATGACTCAAAATCAGCTCTTGGGGCCTCGAATTCCAGACAGCGTTGTCCGATATCTTCGAGGCGATGAGCATTCGATGAAGCACTCACCG
>JAUUYD010000006.1 GCA_030590585.1 Spirochaeta sp. | reverse complement strand
CTGCACCAGGGAAGAATCTCACTTTCAATATCTCTGGCCAGGAGTGAATAATTGGGCTGGAGTACTTCGACATGAGCGATTGCCTCCGCACGATTCAATTGGGAAATTGAGAAATTTGATGCACCGATGTGCCGGACTTTGCCGGTTCTTTTCAAATCCGCCATGGTTTCCCAGGCGGCCTCTAGGTCCTCATCGGGTACGGGCCAATGGATCTGATACAAGTCGATTACATCAACACCGAGCCGGTTCAGACTCATATCAATTTCCCTGTGAATCGATGAAGGGGAGATATCGTTATATGCCTCCCAGGCTCCATCTTTCCATGGCAATCCGCATTTTGTGAATATCAGCGGCCGTTCTGCATCGGGTATATCTTTTAGAAATTTTCCAATTACATCTTCGGAATGCCCAAGCCCGTAAGCGGGGGCGGTATCAATCCAGTTTATACCCTTATCGAGAGCCGCGCGCATGGTTGCGAATGAATCAAGGTCATCCTGCTTTCCCCAGCCATAGCTCCATTGACCGCCAATGGCCCAGGCACCGAAACCCATAACCGTAATATCAAGGCCCGTCCGTCCCAGTTTTTTTGTTCTGATACTCATACGGAATAATATAACCGATAAGAGTTGAGGATTCATTAAAATTGCCATTCTGCAGGAATCTCTTTTTTGGGTTGGGTTATTCTACTAGCTGTTGCTTTGAAAATCCCCGGTGTGTTTCTTGAAATCAAGGGAATAATGTATTACTCTTACAGTAAGAGGTATTACCATGCAAATAACACAAAAAGGGCAGGTTACCATTCCAGTTGAGATTCGTGAGCGTCATGGTTTTCTTCCAAACTCCAGTATTGAGTTCAGGGAAGAGGATGATAAGGTTTATATCGTAAAATCCTCTATTTCTCTGGCCAGAGAGAATCCCTTTGACTACGTTCGCGGCAAGGCAAATCCCGAACTGTCCACCGAAGAGATTATGAAGCTCACCCGTTCGGACGATTAGATGCTGCCGGTTCTCATCGACTCAAATATCCTTATTGATATTTTTACAGATAATCCGGACTGGGCCGACTGGTCCAGGGATCAGCTGACCATGCTTTCCGCTTCAACCATTCTGTATATCAATCCCATTGTCTATTCGGAGATTTCCATCGGATTTGATAAAATTGAAGAACTTGACGAATGCCTGGCGGTCCTGCCGATCAGATACACAGAACTCCCGGGAGAAGCCCTCTTTCTTGCCGGTAAAGCATTTTTAAAATATCGCCGTAAACAGGGATCCAAAAGCTCTACCCTTCCGGACTTTTTCATCGGAGCTCATGCTGCAGTGAATGGCTGGCGAATCATCACGAGAGATGAAAAACGGATGGCCTATTATTTTCCAACTGTAGAAATCATCTCTCCCGAAAACGAATTCAGGATTCAGCCCGGTTAAAATCCGGGCATCATCAGGTGAAAATTTACCCCTCTCAACGTCGATTCAGATACATGCATCGGCAATCCTGCCATCACTTTTACCGATATAATTTCTTCAATTATAGAGAATTATAGAGGTTAAAGCAGCCTGTATCTTGACTTTCAGTGAATCCTGATAATAAATTGAATAATACAGGGCATGTCAGACTTGGGGCTTCAGAAGTGAAATTGCTTAAATACGAAATGCTTCGATTCTGCTGAAAATAATTACTGTTTTTTAAAATACCCGGCCAATACAGGAGGTATCCCTTGTGCGATTAAGATCCAAATTGACCTTAGTTTTCACCATTGTTCAGATTCTCATGGCAGGGGTAATAGGCCTGTCCCTCAGCTTTATAGTCAGAGGAATCATCGAGGAAATGGTGGAAGAGGAATCCCGGGAAATGGTGTCCTCTATTACCGGAACCCTCGGTCTTTTTGATGTATCAATCGAAGGAACCGGTATTAACAGTGTTGAATTTCAGGTTATCCGCAGCTTCGTTCTGGAGCGGAAGATAGGGCAGACAGGATTTTATTTTGTTCTGGACCGAGAGGGTACGTACATCGTCCATCCGAATGAGTCAGTTGAGGGTGTCAGCTGGGTTGGCGAAAAGCCCTTTATTGACTACATCATGGCGCATCGGGATTCACCCCTTGAAGAGCGCTTTATCCGGTTTATTTCTCCGAAAACCGGAGAATGGAAGCAGGTGTATTTCTCCCGGGTTCCTCTTCTTGGCTGGACTGTCTGTTCTTCGGCCTGGGAACATGAAATGTACGCACCGGCATTCCGGATGAACATAATTTTAATTGTAGTTTTAGCAGTAACAACCCTGCTTACCATTCTCGTTTCACTATGGGTGAGTTATCGGCTTTCCCGAACCTTCAGCCGTATGGCAGATGCCCTGATGACAGTTGCCGAGGGAGATCTTACGGTGAAGGTTCCCATCGACCGATTTGCCAGGGAAACCGAGCAGGCCTCTATATGCTTGAATCGATCGGTTTCCAGAACCATGAATTCAATGGTTGGCAGGGTGAAACAACTGGCGTTGCGCAGTTCTGATATCGGGGCACGTCTCAAAGATGATATTGAACAGTCCGTCGTAGGTATCAAAGATGTAAACCGTACACTGGAGAAGCTCTCGGAAAATATGAAGAGCCTTGACAATTCAACATCTGCTACCGAAGAATCCATTGAGAAATTACGTAACGCCACAGGTGAATTGCAGGCGGAAGCCCAGAGTCAGGCGTCAGCGGCAGATGAGTCATCCGCCGCTATTGAAGAGATCAGCGCGACAATGGCGAGTGTCCGTAATGTCGCACTGAAGCAGTCGGCGATCGGCAGTGAACTGATTGGGCAATTGGATTCGAACAAAATTGCTATCGATGCCCTGATGTCTGCTTTGAAGAGCATTCAATCCAGGGTTGAAGATATCGCATCATTCAATGCCATTATCAACGATGTGGCAGACCGGACCCATCTGCTGGCCATGAATGCCGCTATTGAAGCCGCCCGTGCCGGTGAAAGCGGACGCGGTTTTGCTGTGGTTTCCGGTGAAATCAGGGGTCTGGCCGAATCTACAGGCAATAATGCTGTACAGGTGGGAGAGACCCTGGGACTCATCTCTACCGACATCGTGGAAACCGCAGAAGCCGGATCCCGGCTTCTTGACGATTTTCAAAACCTCCAGGAAAAGACACGTTCTTTCGTTGACGCCTTCGGACAGATTACCTCGGGGACGGATGAATTGGATATCGGAGCCCGGGAAATCGCAAAATCAGCAGCGGGCATTCAAACCGGAAGCCGGGAATTATCTGAAACCACAGAAGAGCTGCGGCTTACCGCGGATCATGTCGGTGATTTAATGGATCAGGCTCGTTCTCTGGTACAGTCGGGAACGAAGGCCTTCGAAGTCATTACCACCCAAACCAGGCTCGTCGTGGATGCGCAAGGGGAAATTTCGATGCTCACAGGGTGGAACGACCGGTATACCGGATATCTGGCCGAGAGAACCCGAGACTTCGTTACTGATATGCATGCGGAGGAATATCAACTCACCGATGCCCTCAAATCGCATCAAACCTGGATACAGCGCTATCAGGACATGGTAGGGGTGGATGATAATGATACCTGGAACGGAATTCGTGGAGAAATGGAGGATGAAAACCAATGTGCCTTTGGGAAGTGGCTTATAAAAATGGGGGAGAACCCTGAAATAGCCGCTTTCCCATGTTACGGGAAGATTACCAGTGTTCATCATGATATGCATAAAGAGCTCAGAAGGGTTGCCGATATGGTTCGAAGCGAGGAACGTGTTCTCACCCAATCGGATTTGATAAACCTCCGGGATTATTCCCATCAGATGGTTGCTCAGATGGACCTGATGGACCGCCGAATGTTTGAGCGTGAGCAGAAACAGGAGAGTGAGGCGATTTCCGAAGAGGATTGCTGATAATTTCTTATTAAGTGACCTCTGCCGCGGTTTGGAAAAATCTCTATCCGAGCGGCGTCAGAGGTCAATTACCCCTGCTTTCAAGTGATGGATCCGCAATTTCCTTCAACCGTTTCGCAAATGACCGAGGAAGCTTTCGAGGCCGGCGCTGCTGATAGTCAAACCCGATAAAACCGATTTCAATCAGCGCGATATCGGTATCGGTTTCCCGGTTGGAGAATCTATGGGCCAGACGAAACCCGATGGCGCCCAGCTCCACAGGCTGAATTTCCACCAGAAGCACATCGTTCAGGAAACCTTCCCCCAGATAATTGATGACGACATCCCCGGCTATTAATCCGGTATTCCCGTCACCGAGATTGAGCTCGCTTACATCCCAGGTCTTGAACATATTGAGCCGGGCCTGATGGGCAAGGGTGAGTACCTTGTCGTATCCCAGATGGCCCCCGTAATTTAAATCCGATACTCGAATTGTGAGGCTTGTCGAGAATCCGTGATAATCCTGTCTGATAATTTTAACCTTTGGCATGAACAAATCATACACGGAACTGATATCCGGTTAACAGATATCCTATCTGGATAGAGCTGTTCTCAGGGTGGGATACAGGAAGAACAACCTGCCCTGGAGCTACCGGAACAATATCGGTGAGCTTGTCGGGCTGGACATTGAGCTGGCCCACCTCCTGGCCGGTGATCTGGGTGTTTCCCTGGAATTCATTCCCTACGAGATGGATATGATTGATGCTGATTTTTTACAGCGGCGCTTTGATATTACCATGTCGTCCATTCTCACAAAGGCTTATACCGGTTCCCATATGAATTACACCGAGCCCTACATGGATATCTCCGCCGCCTTTGTCGTACCGGACCATATGCGAAACGATTTCGAATCCATCGAAAAGGTGAAATCACTGGGTTTTATCAAGGTGGGATACGTTGCGGGAGGTTTTAATATCGATATTCTGAAAACGATATTCCCGCGTATCATCTGGACCGAAATTGATGATATGTCCGGTTTTTTCGGGGGCGGCCGACCCGATTTGGGCGGAGTGTTCACCAGCGCCGAGTCCGGCTCGGCCTGGACACTGCTCCATCCTGAATTCAACGTCTCAGTTGTGAAACCCGACTATGTCCGTTACCCCGTGAGTTTCGTCACCGGTGGAAATAATATCGAATTCACCAGTTATGTGGATCGGTGGATCAGCATTATCAAACGTAACGGTCAGTTTGATACCATTTACGGATACCGGGTGCAGGGGAAGGATAAACCCGAGGATATCCCTCCCCGCTGGTCGATAATCCGGGATGTGCTGGGGTGGATGGAGTGAGTCTCTTTGACGGAAATGACATTCTTAAATTGATGTTATTGGTAATTACGAAATGCCGATAAGAAACAAACGTTAAGTTACATACTCACAAACAAAGCTACGTTGTATACTCCTTTTATGGCCGATGCACTCCAAGTTCAAATAGCACATATAGCAGATTATCACGAGTATCCATTAATTCGTTACATGGGGAGTAAATATAGACTTCTCGATTGGATTTCTGAGGAATTAGCAAATATTAAATATGATTCTGTTCTAGATGCATTTTCCGGTTCCGGAGCAGTAGCCTATATGTTCAAGACTCTCGGGAAACAGGTCTATACAAACGATTTCCTTTTTTTCCCCTCCGTTCTTGCGATGGCAACCATCGAAAACAACAACACAGTTCTATCTGATTTTGATATATCAAGGCTATTAGCGCCTTGTTTAGACGCAGAAACATTCATTCTTGATACATATAAGAATATCTTTTTTGAAATCGATGATCTGATTTTTCTTGACAATATACTTGCCAACATCCATCAGTTAGATTCTGAAGTGAAAAAGGCCATTGCGAAATCTTGTTTAATTCGTTCGTGCGCAAAAAAGCAGCCAAGAGGTGTATTCACGATTTCTGGTAATCTTTCTAATTACGATGACGGTAGGCGAGATCTGAAGCTGTCAATAAAAGAACATTTCATTGAGCAGGTTTCATTCTATAATTCTGCAGTATTCGATAATGGACAAGAAAATAAATCATTTAATGGGGATGTGTTCGACTTCGATACTGTCAAGTTCCATCCGGATTTGGTTTACTTAGATCCGCCATACATACCACGATCAGATGACAACTGTTATATAAAGAGATATCATTTTCTTGAAGGACTCTCTAAGTATTGGGAAAATGAAGAAATCCTTTATGAGACAAAAGTAAGAAAAATCAAAAAAAAATATACACCGTTCTCATATCGTAAAGAGGCAATCTTCGCATTTGATAAACTTTTTTCAAAATTTAGAGATTCAATAATTGTTTTATCATATTCATCGAATGGATATCCGGATTTGGACGTATTGCTTGAGCTAATGTCTAAATATAAAACGAGCATTGACGTTAAAAAGAAGAAACATCGTTACCATTTCGGAACCCATAGTAAAGTTCAACGCTCAGTAGTTGATGAATATCTTATTATAGGAATATAGATGAAACGAGTTGTTCAGAATGTTGACGAATTACTTTCAAGTTTATCCCATTTGGAGACGACATGGAAAGACGAATTTGCGGTTCAAGTAATAGAATTTCTTGATAGAATACCTGTCGATGATGATATTGATCATCCTAAGCTAATCGGTCTTTTAGACATTGATTATGACTCCTGTATGACGGTTTTTCGACTATTTCTCGAAATGTCTAAAGATGAGTTTACATCTCGTTTCAAGGAAGTCATTGACGGTAGCTTTCGATATGGAAAGTCTGGATATCAAAAAAACAAAGAACTGTTTGTGTCAAAGTTGGATCATTTCCTCCTTCGTGAAAGAATTGTGAAGACTGTCAATCAAACATATACGTGGAAGAATATAATAGAGGAAAGACTAAAAGCCGGACGGGGCAGTGCGATTAAGGGGCAACGAAGAGGCCGTGAACTAGAAAATTTCTTTGAAGAAATTGTTAAAAATGTTTTTGAAGAATATGATACTCGTTGTAGCTTTTACGGAATAAATGGTGACACCACTGAAAAAGCCGACTTTGCAATCCCAAGTAAAGAGAATCCGAATATCGTTATTGAGGTTAAGGGATATGGCGCTACAGGAAGCAAGCAAACTGATGTTATAGGCGATATGACACGGATAATCCAAGAAAAAAGAAGTGATACAGTTTTTCTCTTGTTTACAGATGGTATTACATGGAAAGAAAGAGTTAGTGACTTCCGGAAGCTGGTCAGTTTTCAGAATCGTGGTGATATCTACAAGATTTATACAAAATCGATGCAGAATGAGCTTTTTGATGACTTGACTCAACTAAAGGTTGAACAAGATCTCTAGACTCGAAACTATCAATAACAGCCGTTGATACGCGGCGGTGATAATCAAGAGTATCTCACCCTTCGGGCTAGATACTCTCCTAAGCGTTAATCAGGATTGCCGTCGGTTTTTGAATCTGCTGCGCGTAGCTCAAGGCAGCAAATTAAAAGAGGCCGACCCTGCAGGGCGGCCTCTTGAATTATGAAACGTGAATTATAGTCCTCAGCGAGGGTCGGCGAACTACTTCTTAATGTTGTAGAATGCGTCCCGGCCGGCAAAGGTGGAGCGGCCTTCCAGTTCGCCTTCGATTCGGAGCAGCTGGTTGTACTTGGCTACCCGGTCCGAACGGCTCATGGAACCGGTCTTGATTTGTCCGGTTTCCAGTGCGACGACGAGATCGGCAATGAAGGTATCGGAGGTTTCACCCGAGCGGTGGGAGATAACAGCGGTGTACCCGGCCCTTTTGGCCATTTCAACCGCTTCATAGGTTTCGGTGAGTGTTCCGATCTGATTTACCTTGATAAGGATGGAGTTTCCTATGCCGAGATCGATACCTTTCTTCAGGCGCTTGGTGCTGGTGACAAAAAGATCGTCTCCCATCACCTGGCACGTCTCGCCTATCCTGTCGGTGAGTAATTTCCAGCCGTCCCAATCGTCTTCGTTCATACCGTCTTCCAGAGATATGATGGGATAACGCTTCACCCAATCTGCCCAGAAGTCAACCATCTGAGCGCTGGTAAGTTTCTCTCCGGTACTCCATTTGAGTTCGTAGATATAGGAGCCGTCTGCCTGTTTCTCGGAGAACTCGGATGCGGCGGGATCCAGGGCGATCATCACTTCGTCTCCGGCTTTCAGTCCGGCCTTATCAATGGCCTTCATGATGAACTCCAGGCCCTCTTCGTTGGACTTGAAGTTGGGAGCGAATCCGCCTTCATCACCGACAGAGGTGTTGAGACCGGCTTCTTTAAGCAGGGATTTCAGGTTGTGGAAAATCTCGGCGACCCACTGTATGGCCTGACGTATGGAGTCGGCGCCGACGGGCATCACCATGAATTCCTGGAAATCGACCGAGTTGTCGGCGTGGGAACCGCCGTTGATGATGTTGGACATGGGTACCGGGAGAACGTTGGCGTGAAAAGCTCCAAGGTATTTGAAAAGGTCAATCTCGAGATGCTGTGCGGCGGCTCTGGCAACAGCCATGGAAACACCGAGTATGGCATTGGCTCCGAGTTTGCCTTTGTTCTCGGTTCCGTCAAGTTCTATCATGGTGCGGTCGACATCAACCTGATCCAGGGCGGAAAGACCGATTACGGCATCGGCAATGACGGTATTGACGTTTTCTACGGCTTTAAGGACACCTTTGCCCAGGTAGCGGTTCTTATCTCCGTCCCGAAGCTCAACAGCTTCGTGGATGCCGGTGGAGGCACCCGACGGTACAGCGGCCCGGCCGAAAGAGCCGTCAGCCAGCATAACATCGACTTCAACGGTGGGATTACCCCGGGAGTCGAGAATTTCACGTGCTTCTACGTATTCAATTGTATCCATTGTTTTTTCTCCTATTGGAAGTTCTCAGTCCCAAATATCGTTTTTTGTGGGGTTTGGGTCAAGCATCAAAGTCCTCATGCCGGGGATAATGATAGAATCTCAGTATTACCTGACCCATAAGGTCGATTTGAGGTGTTAGGATGAATTATGGATAAAGCACGCTTGGATATAACTGAAGAAATTCTGGAAAGAGTTGTTTACGGGATGGAAAATCAGAAGGATCGCTTGTTATTGGATCCTTCCAATGGCCTGTTGAGGCCGGAGACTGATGATGACGGTACTTTCATTCCCCTTCCATCCTGGGGTCCAACAGATGGATACAGATTAATGGATGGTTTTGCCGGCTCTTTGCCTGATACTGACTTCCGTGACAGGCTGCTTGAAATCCTGCATTCGGGAAACAGTGTTTTCAGGCACTTCAAGGATGCATTGAAGGAAAGACCGGAGCTGGAAGGACTTTGGCGGCGATATAAAAAAAGAGAAATGAGAAGAACGGCTCTTTCCTGGTTATCCAGGTGGTCTGAGGCGCTGACTTTGGAAATGCTGGGACCGGAACCAGAGGAATATGGAGAATTATCCTCAGCTGAATTTACCATCCGTGACGCAGAGCCGGGTGACTGGGAAATTATCAGAGAGTGGGACAAGTTGGCAGAGTCAGAGGCCTTCCCCGAGCTTCCTGATGATGAACTTAATTCTATCATGCTAAGGGAACGGGGCGAGGCCGGGATTACAGGTGGCGAGGTGATCGTCGCAGAAGGTCCTTCAGCTGTGATTGTCGGTTTCTCCTGGATTGTAATTGGAGGAGATTTTGGTCGGAGGGAAGGACGGTTGATTCAGGTTTATGTGCTGCCGGATCTCAGAGGATTGGGTATCGGCCGAATGCTTGCCGGTGAATCCATGAAAAGAGCCGAGGATAAGGGTGCGGAATTTTTAAGTGTCCGGACCGGGGCCTCAGGGAAGTTCCTGGATTCATATTTTGGTGATGTTGGCTTTTCTCCTGTAATGACCTGGTGGCGAAAGTCCCTGAAATAAGGGTTTCATACCTTTCACTCTTTCAGCAGGCTTTTCTCTCTCAGGCGCAGCGGCTCCACACGGGTGTTTATGGTCTCCAGTTCCGCCATCACCTGGTCAACAACATGCTGTTTGGGATCCCGGCCTTCAGGTGTCGATTTTTCAGCCGTCCGTCTGAATTCCCGGCCGATGACAATGTCAGAGCAGGTTATAATCATCAGATCTTCGACTGCGCTGTCCTGGGTCATATCATCTGACTCGTGAGGGGGCAGGGCATTGCCGTTGATGGCAAGAAACAACACATTATCGAATGTTTTTACGTATGAGTGGATTTCTCTGACGCCTTTACGGGAACTTGGATCCCAGCGACGGTAACGTGTACCGGTGGGAAAAACCAGAATAATCCGGCCGTTCCGCTTCTTCTCCAGCATCTCCCGCATTGCGGCATGATTGATAGGAATACTGATTATACGAATTTCCGAAAGCTCTTCGGGATCGCTTATGGCATCCAGTGATCTGCTGGGATATATGACTATCGTATCGTATGTCCGGGTGAACAGTGCGGTAACCGGGGAGGCTTCACTGAGTTTCATTCCCCGGATAGGCAGCAGGGATTTCGCAACTTCCGGGCCAAGCTTTGAATCCAGTTCACACAGGTGATAAAAAATTAGAAAATCAAAATTACTGTAATGTTCGGAGAGTATCAGGCAGGATTCTCCTGACTGACTGCGTTTATAGAGTTCCTTCAGGGCATCGGCGTTCTCGATTCGGCTGCCCGGCAGCATGTAGTCGTCTGCGAACTGACCGAGGATTACCTTGTTCTCCGGGCAGCCCTCCTGGTAGACATTATCGGGACTGAATCCATAATTCCCTGTGAGATTTGACTCTATAGTTGATATCTGCTGATATATCTCTGCTATTTTCACACTTATATTGTGGTGTAAATTGTGGGTATTTGGAAGAGAGCGAGGGCAGGTATTCGTTTTATCTGATTACCGAAGCTGTTTCACCCCAGCCGTTATGAGAGCTGTTATGGTTTTCAGGATCGGATATTTCCTGTCCATCAACCACAAAACGGTAGAATCTTGCATCAGAGGGAAGGTTCAGGGTAATTGTGTATACACCGGGGTAAACGGCTGATTCTTTCATGGGTGTCAGATACGGATCCCAGCGGTTGAAGTCTCCCACAAGTGATACCCTTGAATTGGAATTGCCGTAATAGACAAAACGGCTGCTGCCGTCGGGCAGATGTCTGATACCCGGGGCGGGAACAGAAGAATCAGCAGGAATCAGGATTGATGAAACCTGCATTCCCCGGCGGTCTCTCTGGATTTCTGTTTTGGGGTCAACTGTCCACAATCCATCAACTACAAGACGATATCTGACTTCATCAAGTCCTTCAGGAATAGGGATGGTGAGAATGAATATTCCGTTACGATTTTTTTCATAAGTATGAAATATTCGGTATTGTTCATTTTCAAGTGCCAACGATACAACTTGTGTACCGGATTCCGCCGCATAACTCAGCATAATAAACTTATCCGAGATATACGGCCCTGATGATTCACTTGTATTGAGAATTCGATGATGAAGTTCGGTATCAAACGATGCAGCTGATAAGGTATGAGCTCCAATTATTACCATGAGAACTATTGAAAATAATTTGTGTGTTCCGGACTTTATCATTATCCCCCCTACATTCCTCATCTTCGGTTAATATTGAGACAGCTTTAAGTTCAATAGAGCATTTTTTCCGCCGATATAAGGTGTAGGATACGATTTCGATGCCGACTCTCGAAGAACTGAACAAATTAAAGACTCACATTAATGAACTGGGAGATGAGCCCCGGCTGCTTGAAGAACGCGGCGAGTCCCTTGGAGATATCTCTCCGTCTGATTCCCCTGTTGATGCAGACCTTGAACAGCTGTTGGTTGATGACAGCTCGGGAGGTGGTATCAATGAAATGGAAGCTCTTCTCGGCTCCTATGCGGATGATATTGAAGCACCCGATCAGGAGAATGAAGATTTCAGCCTGGACGATTTCAGCCTGGACGATCTTGCTCCCCCTGATGATATCGGAGAGCTGGATTCTGAAGAGCCGGTTCTTCCACAGCCTGATGATGATTTTGCATTGGAAGATCTGGACTTTGGTGATGCTGCTGTTGATTTACCTGAAGAAAATATTGAAAGCTTGATACCTTCTGACGAAATACCGGCAGATGATTCAGGTTTTGAAGATGTTCTGTCGGATGAAACTCTACCGGGAGAAGAGCCTCTGGAAGAGCTTCAGGAAGAGCTTCAGGAAGAAGAACAATCAGATGAAGAACCTATTGAGCAAGAGTTCTCCCTTGACGATCTGGATCTTGATGATGAGACTCCGTCGGATGAAGCCGATGTGAGCGGAGATGATATCGCCGGAGATGATATTGTCGGAGATCTTGAAGATTTATCTTCTGAGGGTTCGGAATCTTTTGATGATGTTGATAAGCAGTCGGATATTCCCGATGTTGAGTCTGCAGTGGAAGAACTTGGTGACCTTGATTCCATGGATGATGATTCCGGCAATGAACTTTCGCTGGATGAGGAACTGAACTTTGAAGAAGAGCTCGGCGCTGATGTTTTATCGGATATCAGGGATGTCGATGATGACTCTCAGCAGTTCTCCATGGATGATTTTGGAGATCAATATAATTTCACAGAGACCGATGAGGCTTATTCCAACAATCTTGACGTTGATCTGGAGCAGCTGGAACAATCTCTTGACGAAGCCGTTGAAGGTGAAACCAAGCCGTTTTCCATAGAAGAGGAAGACTTTTTTGCCATTCGGCAAACTCTGGCGGCACTTCCCCGGAATCTTAAAATTGCCATCGAGGAACTTCTGGCTGATGACCGCCGGAATCCTGAAGATTTAAAACCGCTGATAGACGCGTTGATTACAGGAGAAAGCCCGAAATCACTGGTTAATAGATTCAGTACACTCACCAAACGGAAAATAGAACTGCCGAAGAGTTATGAAAAACGCTCAGGACAGGCTCTGGAAGACCGTAAAGCCTCGTTGATCTATAAACTGGTTCGGGAGGGATGGCCGGTTATACGTGTGATACTGCTGGTTATCAGCATCGGGTGGATGCTGGGAGCAGCCGTATTCTCGTGGGTTTACCGTCCTTTGAAAGCAAACAGCCTCTATATAAAAGGATTGGAAGCCATCGCGGTAGATGACATAGAGGCAGCTGAAATGTATTTCCATGATGCATGGGACGGCTGGCCGCTTTTTTACTCTGATGATGAGAACTCCCATCGAATCGCTGATTCCCCCATTGTTGTAAAGGGCTGGAAGCGTAACGATCAGTGGCTGGAATATGCGGCTGCTCTCAGGCGACGGAAACACTGGGATGCCGCGGAACAGTTCTATGAAGGATATCTCAGGGTTAAACCGGATTCCAAAGAGGTTCGTCTGGAATATTCAAGATTTCTTTCCAGTGTTCTGGGGAAATATCAGGAAGCTCTTACTCTACTTGAAGAAGCACCTGTTCGCGGGGTGATGAAATGGGACCGGGATTACACACTTGCCACCGGTGATGTCCTGCTGGATTGGGCGGAAGATGATCCCACAAAATATGAAAAAGCCCGTGAACACTATGCGAAAGTCCTTGAAATATCCCGGAATGATGAGCGGGCCTTTCTTTCCATGATGAGATATCATCTACGTCTGAATGACGGGCAGAAAATTGAAGAATTTCTGCCGATTTTTGACGATGAGGTTCCCGGCCGGACTGATGTTCCTGAATTAGCCGCGGAAGTTTATGCAGGTCTGGGAAAATATCATCTGGCCAGGGCTGATATGAAAGAGGCTCGGCGTTTTATAAATCTCTCTCTTGCTGCTGACCCTCAATCACCCGAGCCTCCCTTTGTTGATGCGGAGTATTGGAGGCTGGTAGGTGATAAACAACGGGAATTGGCGGCTTACAGGCGTACCCTTGTCAACCTTGAAGGCCATGAGTCCATGAGTCGTAAAAATCTGAAAATCAGGATTCTCACCCTGGGGGGGATGGGCCGGATTCAAGCTGCCAACGGGGATTTCAGTGTTGCTGTTTCCAGCTATAACAAAGCTATAGATTTGTTTGAAGACGCACGTACACGAAATCAGCTGGGTTCTGATCCTGCTTACGGGCGGCTCTATCTGGAACTTGGTAATCTTAAATATCAGGGACTTCGCCCGGGGGGAGATTTACCCCTGACGCTGGTACCGATGAATGAAACTCTAACAGAAGGTATGAGGGGAGAGGATCGGGAATCTGAACTGGATCTGGCCGAACTCAATTATGACAAGGCTGAAAATCTGTACGACAGGGGCAGCAGCGGTTTCGGACTACCTTCAAAAACGTTATACCGCCGTGCCTATGTTCGTTATCTTCTGAATAAGGATGATGCGCTTCTGGATTTTCACCGGGTTGCAAGACAGAAGCCTGAAGATTATGAAGTCAGAATTGCATTGGCAACAGTGCTGCTCAGCCATGGTGATTATGAAGCGTCCCGGAGCCAGTACGCCAGAGCCATTGAGCTTCTTGATGAAGAACTGAAGAATACCGGTGGAACTCTGAAACCCTTTGAGCGGCAAAGCCACGCGGATCTGCTGATCCGTTATATAATTTCCTGGAACAATTTAGGTGTAGGCCGGGCACGTTCCGCGGCACGGGGTGGAGGCGAAGATGATTACGCTGCCGCTCTGAGTGCTTTTACCATGGCTTCAGAATATTTTGATGAAGTTTATAATGATATGACTGATTTGAATAATCGGGGTGTTACCGGTTTGAGGGATGATGAAGATCGCCGTATCATTTCAGAAGAAGACGGTTATAGATTATATAAAGAGACCGCAACCTACCCGTATCTCAACCGATTGAGGCTGCTTGGCCTGGATAGTGCTGTTGATGGAGAGGATGCCTATCTGATGTACCCGGACATCCCCTCGGATCTTCTTGACCGATAGGGATCTGTCAGAGTTCACTCATCCAATTGAATCGATCTTCAATTGCACCGTATTGAATACCTTTGAGCTCCTTGAGCAGGCTTGTTGAAAGTGAGTCCTTTTCCATACTTGAAAACCCGCGTTTTTTACCTTTATGTGTAAGAGAACCTATGGGTGTGATTCCTGCAGCGGTTCCGGTGACAAAACATTCTACAGCGTTATCCAGAACACTGTAGATGGATAAATCACTTTCAATGACTTCTAAATCACGATCCCCGGCCAGATTAATTATTGAATCTCTTGTAATTCCCGGGAGTATCGTGTCGTGAAGGGCCGGTGTTATCAGCTTGTTATCAGGGAAAAGAGCAAAAAAGTTACAGGAGGAGCCCTCTTCAATATTTTCCCTGGTTGCTGCATCAAGGAATATTGCCTCCATGTAGCCTGCTTCAGAAGCTTCGCTTTTGGCCAGAATTGATGTTACGTAATTTGCTGCTGTTTTTATCCATCCGGTACCATGAGGGGTTGCACGGATTCTTTCAGAAGTAACGGCTTCATTTTTACCGGGAACGAAGTAAGCTGAGACGGTGGTACATACTGTAATAACCCAGGGTGTTTTTGATATATTGATGCCGATCCCCGGCTCAGAATAGGTGAAAGGCCTGATGTATACGGCAGCTCCGCTCTGCCAGTGATCTGCCTCCCAGGCAGTATTATAAACCGGAGTGAAGCCAAGCTCTGCATTCCTTTTCACGGTTTCTCTGATTCCTTCCAGCAATAATTGTTCCTCGACAGGGGGCATGCGAAGGCCCTTCATGGATGCGGCCATTCTGCTGCAGTTTCGTTCCGGACGGAACAATTTCAGTGAACCATCCGGCTGTGGGTAGGCTTTCAAGCCTTCAAAACATCCAAGGCCGTACTGAGTTGTGTAATTCACCAGAGGCAGATGGGGAAAGTTGTTCCGTTCATTTGCCAGTTCCTGCCGGGCCTTATCATCCAGCGCCTCTTCTTCGCCGGGGGTGAGATGTTTCTGTTCGAGATATTCGTCATTCCAGGTTTCACCGTTAAAATGCGCATTGTGAATCCAGGGATAGATTGAGAGTGTAAAGGCCATCTTCCTTACCTCATGTTTCGTAGGATAGACTCCAATCATATGGCGACTTTCAATTATCGTCGAGTCCTGTATTAAGGAGAGTCAGAAATATGGTTGAAAATGTTATTATTATGGCAGGAGGTGCCGGAAAACGTTTATGGCCCGCATCCATGGGAAAACGTCCCAAGCAATTCCTTCATGTTGACGGGAATGTGACTCTGTTCCGCGGCACCCTGGACAGGGCTTTCAACCTTGGCATCAGTGGATTCGTCTATGTTGTTACCCATGAAGACCATGTCGATGCGGCTGTTGAAGAGTGCCGTTCACTTGCCCAAGAGAGGCGTTCAAGGGTTGTGATACTGGCTGAACCTGTGGCACGCAATACGGCGCCGGCTCTGGCCCTTGCGGCCGGCAGGATGATTCTGGACGGACGGAATTGTGAATCCTGTCTGGTTATGCCGGCTGATCATCTAATCACAGCTGTGGAAGCGTTCCACTCATCTGTGGAAACGGCATCAGATGAAGCTCAGAAAGGCTTTATCGTTCCATTCGGGATTAATCCTGATGGACCTGCAACAGGATACGGCTACATAGAATCCGGAGACCCGGCCGGCGCGGGTTTTGAAGTGCTCTCTTTCCGTGAGAAGCCGGATGCCCAAACAGCTCGGAATTACCTGTCCTCAGGGAGATACTATTGGAATGCCGGATTATTCACCTACCGGAATGATGTGTTTCTTGAGGAGCTGGCTCTCTGTTCTCCGGAAATCTCCAGGGTTTTTATCAAACCTGATGAGAAATGGTTTGTCTCCCGGATTGATGATGAGCTTAGAATCTATGAACCTTCAGAAGACTTGAGAACCCTTTATGGGAACACCCCCGGCATCTCCATGGATTATGCCGTAATGGAAAAGACAAAAAAGATCCGGATGGTGAAAGCCGGGTTTGATTGGAATGATGTTGGAAGCTGGGATGTTATCGCTGAGCTTGATGCTCCCACAGAAGCCGCAGTATACAGTTATCAATCCGATGGAAATTTTGTCTATTCTGATCGTCCGGTAGCCCTCTGCGGGGTTGAAAATCTGATTGTTGTTGTGGCCAATAACCGTGTAATGGTTTGTAAAAAGGGTATGAGTCAGCTCGTCAAAGATGCGGCTGAAGAAGACTTATCCTAAGGGATTGAAATAAAAATATAAATTTCTTTTGTTCTGCTCAAGCAAATCTCAATCTACGGCAGTCATTGTATATGACGCTTGTACTGCTGTAGGAGGTAAAGCGATGAACAATTTGAATTCCATCATTCTTGAAGGGAATCTGACCCGGGATCCGACGATGGATACAACCCCCAAGGGAACGGCTGTTTGCCACTTTACGGTGGCTTCAAACAGGTATTACAAATCTGAAGGCGATCGGCAGGAAGAGGTGGGCTTCTTTGATGTTGAAGTCTGGTCACGGCTGGCTGAAACCTGTAATGAATATCTGACAAAGGGCCGGGGTGTCCGGGTGGTAGGCCGGCTCAAGCAGGACCGATGGACAAACCCTGAGGGCGAGCTGCGGTCAAGGATTCATATTGTTGGAGAACATGTGGAGTTTCGTGCCCGGCCGAAGACTGATGGGGCTGCTGAAGCAGATTCGTCTGCCGAAACCTTGAGCGGATCCGAAACGGAAGCAGAAGCAGAGGCTGTCGACGGGAAAGTCGCAGTTCCGGCTTACTGATATCAATCGGCGGGGGTTATTCTCCCGACCCCCGCCACCTCGGGCCTTCAGGGCCCCCCTTCTTCTTGCCATCATATAAGCTCCACAGCATAATGGAGATGTGTTAGGTAAAGGACGTGGTTTTAATAAAACCGAAATTAAGGAAGCTATTGGCGATTTGTTCGCCCGCTATGAGCATCTCATCTTCGATTATGCCCTGAATCCAACCTTGCTGGAATCGTATGAAGACCGGGTCAGGCACGCGGGGAACACCGGGCGGGATCCTGATCGATTTCTGGAAGATGAGCTGAAGGCCTTTAAGGAACTTGAAGCCATAACCCTGGAAAGAGAACGACTTGCATCCGGCCGGGAGGAAGCCCGCCGGCGCAGATTGGCAGGTGAATCCTTTGCCGATAAGGTTCTTGATGAATACCGGCAGCGTATAGAACATTATCCGATACTCGAGATTCATCCGGATGCAGATCCGGAGGTTGCCAGGTTGTACGGGGCTATGGAGCTTCTGGATAAGCGGCATTGGGGCACTCTTGAGTCATACCTCCGCAGAGCGTTTCCCCGTGCCGGTCAGATTGACAGGATGAATATTGAACAGCGTTTCTGGCGGTTTGTCGCAACCCGCAGGGGAAGACTCCCTGAAGAACTGGAACGCTATCGACGTACTCTTGCGGCACCATCAGCCACAAAAAAAGAGATAATCAGGGAAACTCAGGAAGCCGTCAAGATTGTCGCCTTTTATCTTCATGACCTGCTGGATGTATGCGAGCAGGCCCTTCAGCAGATTACTCCTGATAAAGATGTTGATAGGGCCCTTGATTTTATCAGGGGAATAATCGTTGATTTTAGAATAAAAGATTTGAAAAGACGTTAAGAGGCAAGGAGAATTAATCAATGTCGGAAATTATTCTCAGCGATGAGATATTTGAAAATGAAGTGCTTCAGTCGGACCTTCCCGTTCTGGTTGATTTCTGGGCTGAATGGTGTGTTCCATGCAGGATGCTCTCTCCGATTGTTGAACAGCTGGCCGAAGAGTATGAGGGTAAAATCAAAGTGGCCAAGCTCAATGTTGATGAATGCCCGGAAACGGCCAATAAGTTCCGGATTCAGAGCATTCCCACATTGATGGTTTTCCATAAGGGAGAAGTAGCGTCCCAGAACATTGGTGTTGTCCCGAAACAGACCATTATAGAGATGTTCGAGAAGCTTATCTGAGCTCAGGGGACATATATCTCGTCTGAATTGGCATATCCGAATGTCAGTCCCCTGGTGGGAACTGTATGCCAGTCAGTCTCTCTGTTACTGTCCTCAGGTATTCCGGCTCTGCAGAGGGAACGTGTAGCGGTGGAGTAAGACACATTCACAGACTCCGACGGGAAGGGGATGGTGGATAATTCTGTTACCCATGCATCATCTGATGCCATGTCGCAGGCAAAAAGATACCCCTCACTTGTCCATCCAAGTTTCTCATCATCAGCATCATCAGATCTGTCGGACCAGATTACAGCATCAATCACAGGCCCCCCACTTCTGGCATAAAGTGTTACAGCACCGTTGTTTCCAGGCAGGCCTGGAGCACCGGGCATCCAGAAATCCCGAGCGGTATCAGTCGAGAGCAGCCCGCCTGATTCGTTAAGATCTTCAAGTTCATCAATTTCTTCCGCAAGACCTTCAGCTTTTACATGTACAATAATATATTCACCATCGTGAATCTCGATTGCGGGAAATATAATTTCCTCCGAGTATCGATTCCTGGTGCCGATTCTCAGGCACAAACCCCCAAGATTACCACCCTTAACTGTGTAGAGTTCAATACAGTCGGGATTGTTGCCCGAACCCCGGGGATTCAATTCGTTCACCAGTAAATCCGGGACCCGGGGATTCCATCCGCTGAAGCTGTAGAGAAATGACAGGGAATTACCACTGTCATCGACCACAGCTATTCTGGCGGTATACGCCTCACCTATGCTTTGGTCTGTTCCGAATCTTACAGTTAAGGTTTTATCATCGGTTTCCGTTGATTCAAGTTCTAAATGAGGCTGTATAATAATTTCCGAGGAGGAGATATTTACCGGCTCATCAAAAATGAAACGGATACTCCGCTCATCCTGCGTTTCCGCCGACTGCAGCTCCGGCGGCAGGAGGTCTACTGAGAAAGGCGGCCCGCCGGCATTCGAACCGGGAGCACACGCGCTAAGCAGCATTATCATACAAGCCTGAAAAAGCCGGGAAATGCCTTGATATCGCCTCATAAAACGGCCTGTGTTCACTTTACAGTTTTGGGTGTTCATATCTTAAATAACGATTGGATGTCCGCATCTACTTGAGGAGGAAGATAATAATGTGTGGAATTATTGGATATTGCGGCCCCAGAACAGCCTCTGATGTTCTGTTGACCGGTCTAAAAAGGCTTGAATACAGAGGGTATGACTCCTCGGGCATCAGTGTAGGGTTGAATGACAATCTTCAGATTTATAAAAAAGAAGGGAAAATCCAGGCCCTGAGGGAAGTGGTCCCTGAATCACTGCCGGGTAATTGGGGTATCGGACATACGCGCTGGGCCACCCACGGCGGTGTTAATGATATCAACGCTCACCCCCATAGTGACTGCAGTGGAAAAATTGCGATTTGTCATAACGGCATCATAGAAAATTACAAGAGCCTCAAGGACCGCCTGATTGATGAGGGGCATATATTTTCGGCAGAGACAGATTCTGAAGTGATTGCCCATCTGGTGGAATCGTTTTACGAAGGAAATCTTGAGGCGGCTGTAAAATCAACCGTTACACTTCTGAAGGGGACATATGGGATTCTGGTGATGCACTCCGATCATCCGGACGAAATTATCGGGGCCCGTAACGGTTCTCCCATGGTTCTCGGCATCGGGGACGGTGAGATGTTCATTGCCAGTGATGTGAGTGCAATGGTTGCCCATACAAAACAGGTCGTTTATTTGGAGGATGGTGAAATCATTGGTTTGAAATCTTCCGGCTATGTTGTCAGTGATATGAGAAACCGCCCTGTGGATAAGAAGGTGGATAATATCTCCTGGGAGCTTGAGGAGATGGAAAAGGGTACATATCCCCATTATATGCTCAAGGAGATTCATGAGCAGATTGAATCGATTCCACGGGCTCTTGGCGGGCGTATAGACGAGGTTCAGGCAACAGCCGTTCTCGGCGGACTGAACATGAGTGAAATGGAATTACTGGCTGTGAAGCGCATCGTGATTATTGCTGCCGGAACCAGCTATTATGCGGGGCGTGTGGTGGCCTATCTGCTGGAGTCGCTGGCCCGTATTCCGGCAGTTACCGAGCTGGCATCGGAACTTCGATACCGGAATCCCATAGTTGAAGAAGGAACCCTGTATTTTGCCATGAGCCAATCGGGAGAAACCCTTGATACTCTGATGGCGGTTCGTGAACTGCAGCGTAAGGGCGGACGGGTTCTGGGAATATGCAACGTGGTTGGTTCCACTATTGCGAGGGAGTCCGACGGCGGGGTTTACATTCATTCCGGTCCTGAGATTGCCGTGGCATCCACCAAGGCCTTTACCAGCCAGATGACGGCTATGTATCTTTTCATTCTGAAGATGGCCCGTATGCGTCATATGGACTGGCCGGGGGGTAAGAGATTTATCAGCGGTCTGATGGGTGTTCAGAATCAAATCAACAGCATCCTGGAAAATGAAAACCACATTCATGACCTGGCTATCAAGTACCACAAAGTGGAGAATTTTCTGTTCCTCGGCCGGGGGGTGAACTATCCGGTGGCAATGGAAGGTGCTCTCAAGCTCAAGGAAATCGCCTACATTCATGCTGAGGGCTACAGTGCTGCTGAAATCAAACATGGTCCCATTGCCCTGATTAACGAACAAACCCCCAGCCTTTTCATCCTGCCTGATGACCATTTGAGAAATAAGGTGATTTCGAATATGAAGGAGGTTAAGGCCAGGAAAGGGCCGGTAATCGCCTTGTGTGTTGAAGGTGATACGGATGCAGCGGAGATTGCCGATGATGTATTCCAAGTTCCGAAATCCGATGAAGAGTTCTCTCCATTCCTGATGGTTGTGCCTCTTCAGCTTTTTGCATATTACTGTGCCCTTGAACT
>JAUUYD010000339.1 GCA_030590585.1 Spirochaeta sp. | reverse complement strand
GTGCCGAAGGTCTGATTGTTCTGCCATATCTTATGGGTGAGCGTACTCCTATTTGGGATATCGACGCCCGGGGCACCATATTCGGTCTGTCCCTCAATCATACCAGGGGACATCTGGCCCGAGCCATGATGGAATCCGTGGCCTACGCTCTTTATGACTCTTACTCAATCATGCTGGAAGAAGGGGTTACCATCAAAGCACCGCTGATACTCAATGAGGGTGGAGCCAGAAGTCTGATATGGAGACAGATCTTCACAGATGTTTTCAATATTCCCACTGCCATGGTTGAGAATCGGGTTGGGGCCCCCTTTGGCGACGCGATTCTTGCCGGTGTGGCAACCGGTGTATTCAAGGACTATTCCATAACAAAAGATAAAGCCCGGTACATCGATCATCTGGAACCGAATCCGGAAAATCATGCGTTGTATCAGGAGTATTTTCAGCTTTATAAATCGCTATACAGCCACATTAAAGAAGATTTTAAAACCCTGGTTGCTTTACGTGAAAAAAGCGGCCGGATGAAAGAGGTTATGTAGGATGGAATTAGTTAGGAAACTTGATGAACGGGTTGCCGCGGGCAACCCGATAAAAGTCGGTATTGTCGGATGCGGGCAGATGGGTTCAGGCCTTGCGCACACAATTGGTAATGTTAAAGGAATGCAGGTTGCCGCGATTGCTGATATCGATCCGGAAAGAGGCATAAAAACCCTCTCGGAGATGGGTCATGATAAAAAAAATATAGTTGTAACCGACTCCCTGCCCAAAGCGGAAGAGGCGATTAACAAAAACCGGCCGGTGGTAACATCCGATGCATTTCTGATGACCCGGATTCCGGGACTGGAAGCCAATGTAGAAGCCACAGGAGTCCCGGAAATAGGTGCGAATGTCGCCTATCAGTCCATCATGAACCACAAACCGATTATCATGCTCAATGTAGAGACGGATATTACCGTCGGGGTGTATCTCAACAATCTGGCCCGGAAGATGGGCAGTCTTTACACCGTTGCCTCCGGTGATGAGCCCGGGGTGTGTAAAATGCTCTATGAACAGGCCAGATTGATGGGATTTGATGTTGTTACCCTGGGTAAGGGAAAGAACAATCCCTTGAATTACAGTGCCACTCCGGAATCCTGCCGGGAAGAAGCTCTTTCCAAGGATATGAATCCGAAAATGCTCGCATCCTTCCAGGATGGTACGAAAACCATGGTGGAGATGGCTGCGGTGTCGAATGCCACAGGGCTCCTGCCGGACACCCCGGGGATGCACGGACCGAAGGTTGAACTTGATGCCCTGACGGATGTCTTTAAATCCAAAGCGGATGGAGGCATCTTCTCTAAAAACGGACGTGTCGATTATTCCACCGGTGCCATAGCACCGGGAGTCTTCGCCATCGTTTATTCAGAAGACAAGAGAATTCAGAAAGAGATGAAGTTCATCACAAGATCAGATGGTCCGTACTATCTTCATTTCCGTCCCTACCATCTCTGCGATTTGGAGACTCCTCAGTCTGTGGCTGAAGCAGTTCTGCTCAATGAAGTTACCGTTACGGCCGAATCCATGCATTCGGAAGTTGTATGTAGAGCGAAACGGGATTTGAAACCCGGTGAAACCCTCGGTGGTATCGGAGGACCGGATTGGCATGGTCATATTATGACCTACACTGAATCCAGTGCTGTCGGAGCGGTTCCCATCGGTATTGGACAGAGCTCCAAGGTTACTCAGGTCATTAAGAAGGGTGAAGTAATTACCCGGGATAAGGTTGCATTGAATCAAGATTCCTTCGTTTATAAAATGCGGGAGATGCAGGATTCTCTTATGGATGGAGGACTCCTGAATGGCTGATACCATGCGGGCGGTAGTTGTCAGGGCTCCAATGGAATTCGCCGTAGAAGATGTCCCTGTTCCGGAGATTCCTCAGGGTGGACTACTGCTGAAAATACTGGCTTGTGGACTCTGCGGGTCCGACCTTCGAACCTTGAGGAGGGGACATCGCAATGTTACATTTCCCTGGACCATTGGTCATGAAATCTCCGGCACAGTTGATAAGCTCGGCGCGGGTTATTCCGGCGAATGGAAAGTCGGGGATACTCTGGCGGTAGGTCCTCTGGCCTATTGCGGAACCTGTGAATTCTGTCAGGATGGTGAATACGAACTCTGTGAGAACCAGAGGGAAATAGGCCAGGCATGGGCCGGCGGTTTTGCCCAGTACATGGCCCTTCCCGAGGAATGCATCAAGCTTGGAAACATACAGAGAATTCCTGAAGGTGCGGATCCCGTTTCCGCCGCAGTGGCGGAACCTGTTTCCTCTTGTGTGAATGCTCAGGAGAAGGCTGATGTCAAACTGGGGGAGACCGTTGTTATTATCGGTGCCGGTCCCATCGGCTGTACCCATATCAGTCTTGCAAGGGCCAGAGGGGCGAATAAGATTTATATTATTGACCTTTCTCCCGACCGGCTGAAGATGGCTGAAGCTTTTAAGCCTGATGCCGTTATCAACGGGGCAGACACAGATGCGGTACAGGAAGTTCTCAAACTCACTGGCGGTAAGGGTGCTCATGTGGTTATTATTGCTGCACCTGCTCCCCAGGCTGCCGTTCAGGCAGTGGAAATGGCCCGGAAAGGCGGCAGGGTAATCCAATTCGGGGGGATGCCCAAGGATAACTGCAAACCAGGTGTGGATATGAACCTGGTGCATTACAACAACCTTCATATCATCGGAACCTCAACATTCGCACCCCGTCATAATCGGGTGGCACTGGAGCTTTTGATGCAGGGAATTATTCCCGGCGATAAACTTGTAACACATTCATTCCCCCTGGAGGATTTTGTAGATGGAGCAAAGATGGCTTTGGAAGGAAAAGTGCTCAAGGGGGTTTTTCTACCATGATGGATCTTCCTGATGAATTAGTTGAGAAACTCCCCTTCCTGAATAACGGAATTGCTCAGATCGCCTTTGTCGTGGAAGACCTGGATAAGGCCGTTGTGAATTACCATAAGTTATTCGGTATCGGCCCCTGGCATTTCTATACCTATCAGAAACCTATGGTTCCTCGGATGACACGGAATGGGAAGCCGACGGATTACGCGATGAGAGTGGCTCTTTCCTATTTTGGCACCATGCGGATTGAACTGATTGAGCAGGTTAAAGGTGACACAGTCTATAAGGACTTTATTCGTGATCATGGATATGGAATCCAGCATCTGGGTGTTCTTGTTGAGGACATGGAGGCCGCCATTGCCCAGGCGGAAAACGCCGGAATACCTATGGTAATGGATGGAGCGGGTTTCGGTCCCGATGATGATGGGCATTATGCCTACCTGGATACTGAAAAGTATATTGGAACAACTATAGAACTGATTGAACGCCCCAAAGGGCGTAAGCAGCCGGAAAAAATTTATCCGGAAGGAGAATGAAATGAAGAAAACGACCATCGGGTTAATTGTCGGCACCAGGGGTTTCTTCCCTGCCAGTCTGGCCGAGTCCGGCCGAAAGGATATTATCGGGAAGCTGGAGAGCAGCGGATTCAAAGTTTTAATCCCATCTGAAGATGTCACAGCTCATGGCGCCGTGGAAACACTGGATGACGCCAAGGTTTATGCCCGTTTCTTTAAAGATCATGATGAAGAGATACAGGGCTTGATCGTTACCCTTCCAAATTTCGGGGATGAGTTAGGTATCGTTGAAACTCTGGAACGTGCACGATTGCAGGTTCCGGTTCTTGTCCATGCCTGGGATGACAGAACTTCTGAGATGGATTTGGCTCATCGGCGGGACGCTTTCTGCGGGAAACTTTCAGTCTGTAATAATCTCTATCAGAGAAGCATTCCCTTTACCAACACGACACTTCATACCTGTTCCATCGAGAGTAAGGAGTTTGAATTGGATCTGCTTCGATTCAGCCGGATCTGCCGTGTTGTTTCGGGATTGAGGGGAGCCCGTC
>JAUUYD010000388.1 GCA_030590585.1 Spirochaeta sp. | reverse complement strand
GCGCAGCGGCCGAGGCGCCCAGTCCCGAATGCTGGATAAAACTTATCCGGTGCTTTTCCAGGGATCCCGCTATGCCGATCGGCGGCCCATCGGTGAAATCGATGTGATTCAGAACGCACCGGTGGAAGCCCTGCGCCGGTTTTACAACGATTGGTATCGCCCGGACCTGATGGCCGTCATCGCAGTTGGGGATTTCGATCCCGATGAAACGGTTCGGCTTATTAAGGAACGATTCGAACAACATCAGGGTCCGCAGTTTCCCCGTCCAAGGCCTGATTATCCCATCCCGGGTCATGATGAGACACTGGTAAAAGTCGTTCATGATCCCGAAGCCACCCGGACAAGCGTTCAGGTGTATGTGAAATACGATTCCCCGAAAAGCCGTTTTCTTCCGGACGTCAAACGTGAGCTTGCCGAACAGCTCTTCTTCGTGATGTTCAATCAGCGTATGTCCGAGATTACCCGGGGCGAGAATCCGCCCTTTCTCTTCGGGTACGGCTTTACCACCTCCTATACCGAACACACCTCCCTCGGTGGTCTGGCCGCCGGGGTGTCGGAAGACGGTGTTCTGACTGGGATGGAAGCTCTTTTATCGGAAGCGGAGCGGGTGCGTATCTACGGTTTCCTCGATTCGGAACTGGATCGGGCGAAACGCGATGTCTACAGTTTTTTCGAGAATTACTGGAAGCAGCGCAACGATCTCGAGTCTTCGGTTTTCGTCCAGCCGCTGCTGGACGCGTTCGTAAAAGGTGAAACCTATCCATCCATTGACTGGCAATGGGACACGGTCCGGGAACTCCTGCCGGAGATTACACTGAAAGAAGTCGGTGCGGTCTCGGACCTGCTGCTCAGCGATAAGAATCGGGTCGTCATCGTCAATGGTCCTTCGATTCCGGCAGTCAGTTCTCTTACCGAAGAAGAAATCCTCGCGGTACTGTACAGGGTTGAATCCCTTGTTCTCAGGCCCTGGGAAGACAACGTTACAGCAGGTCCCCTGATACCTGAGCCGCCCCGTCCGGGACGTATCGTTTCCCGAAGCTCTATCCCCGACACAGGAGTGGATGTATGGACCCTCTCCAACGGAGCCGTTGTCATGCTCAAACCAACGGAGCTTAAAAGCGAGGAGATCCTGTTTCATGCATTCAGCAACGGTGGCTACTCCCGGGCCGAAGATACGGATTTCATCTCGGCGCAGTTCGCAACCGACGCGGTGGATGAGGGGGGTCTGGGTGAATTTTCCGCAATTGATCTCCGCAAGGCCCTTTCCGGCCGGAATCTTTCCCTGAATCCTTACATTCAGAATACATATGAAGGGTTTTCCGGATCTGCCGCACCTGCCGATCTTGAGACGATGCTCCAACTCCTGTATTTACATTACAGTGCCGTTCGACGGGATGAAACGGCATGGAATGCATTCATGACCCGGACCGGCGAATCCTTGAAAAACAGGGATTCCGCACCCATGAATCTTTACAGCGACCTCCTTTGGGAGACTCTGTACGACGGTCACTTTCGAAGCCTTCCCCTCACACTGGACAGGCTTCCCGAGGCCAGGCTCGACAGAGCCCTGGAAATTTTCTCCGAGCGATTCTCCGATGCCTCTGATTTCACCTATGTCTTTGTAGGGGATTTCGACCCTGAAGACCTCGAACCTCTGGTGCTGCGCTGGATCGGCAGTCTCCCGGCCGGGGAGAGAGGGGAAGGTTGGATAGACCGGGGAATGAGAAGCCCCGGGGGCATCAGGGAGGTTTCAATTGAAGCAGGTTCCGAACCCCTGAGTGTCGTCACCCAGGTATGGACCGGGGAGTGGGACGGCAGTTTCACCGAAAGGTACCGTATCCAATCCCTGGCATCCGCCCTGGAAATGCAGTTCACCCGTTCGATACGGGAAGAGTCAGGCGGCACCTATACCGTCGGTGTCTATCCTCAGCTGAATGTCTCTCCAGTCAAAGATTACCGTTTTATTATCCGCTTTTCCTGCTCCCCGGACAGGGTGGAAGAACTCTCCGAACAGGTAAGGACTGTGATTGAAGAATGGCGCTCGACTCCCCCGGAGGAGAAGTTCGCTGCCGACGTCACCGCGTCCCAGCACCGCAGCCTTTCGGAAAATTTAGAACGCAACTCCTGGTGGATGGGGCAGATCGTTTTCGCTGTGGCTACCGATACCGATCCTGAAGATCTGATGAATCGTGGAGCCCTGTACGACACCCTGTCTCCCGAACTGCTCAGCGCGACTGCCCGGCGTTATCTCGATGACAGCAACTACGTTCAGGCGGTGCTCTATCCGGAGACAGGTCGATAAGTGAGATGAAATGAGTCGGAATTTTGAAGAACTGGATTTTCAATACACCCCGATCGGGAAAGTTATACTGCAAAGGCGCCGGATGCTCGAATTTGGAGGGCTTGATGTATTCGAAGTGAAGCTCAACGATGAGTACCTGATGTCCAGCATGTTCACCGTCGGTGAAGTTGCGCTTCGGAAATAGGTCTTGATGCCCTGGAAGCTCCCGACGGCACGGCGGATGTCGTGATGGGAGGTTTGGGCAGACCACCCACTGCATTTTCGCATCAACAAAATAGCACACCTGGTGATGCTGGATAGTGGAATGGAAAACGCATAACCATCAAGGTACCCTGATCTTTCTTTTCTCTGTATGGTTTATATTTGGAGGAAAAAGTGGATTTCTGTTCAGAAACGACTGTTATTCAAGGAACAAGGGAACGCAACAATCCATAGAAACAGATTAGAGAAAATGTCAATATAACCGGACGTTTCACCAGACATTGCAACTGTCACCCTTTTTGCATTTGTGTGTGGCAGGAATAATCGGATGCGGGGCCCTTCGTTTTGGCGGATTTGAAATGAACAATAAAAAAGATAAAGCTATCGCGTTTGATTTTGACGGTACTCTGATTCAGGGCGGTCTGGATAAGAGTATCCACATAATGTACTCGTCCTGGATGGCATGTTTTGATACCGGCAACCGGAAATATCTTAATCCGGATAATCCCTCCCGTGATGTCGACTGTATGCTGTCTGCTTATGTGAATTACCCCGGCTCACCCAGATTCCAGCAGCTTTCTGCAATAGTCGAAGCTCTTATCAATGAAAGCCATGAGCCGGTAGATAAATCTCTGGAAATGGAATACCCGGAAGTCAAAGAACTTTATAACAATACGTATTCGGCATTAAATTCGATAGCAGCTGATAAATACTGGAAGCCATTCCCTGCAATAAAAGAAACACTTCAAACGCTCTATCAATCTTATGATCTGTATATTGCCTCGGGGGTTACTGAAGATATTCTTCAGGATGATATCGATCATCATCTTTTTAACCGCTCGTTGTTCAGGGGCATATACGGGGGGAACATCAAAGGAGGTTCCGATAAAGGGAGTATCCTGAAAAAAATTAAGCAGTCAGGATATAATGATATTCTTTTTATTGGAGATTCCACTAAAGATTTGGAATATGCTATTGAGGCAGGTGTAAAGTTCTTTCGGATTAAAGAGAACAATGACTACTTGAGACTGCTCACTGTAATCAAAGAAAATTTCCCTGATGAACAGACAAGATGGTCCTATACACAGAAGGAAATGAATT
>JAUUYD010000431.1 GCA_030590585.1 Spirochaeta sp. | reverse complement strand
ATACCTTCATTTCCAACGGTCCGTTTAAAATGCAGAAAATTGCCTTCGGTGAAGGTTATGAACTTGTGAAGAACGAGAACTACTGGAATGCGGCAAACGTCAGGCTTGAAAAACTGAATTTCCGCTTCATCCCCGATCCTTCCACTGCTCTTGTGGCTCTGGACCAGGGTGATATCGATGGTCAGTATGAAGTACCTTCTGCAGATCTGCCCAGCCTGAAAGCAAGCAGCGATGCACTCCAGATTATTCCTCACTACGGAACCACTTTTTACGAAGTGAATTGTTCCAAGGCTCCCTATGATAATCCGAAAGTGCGTCTGGCTCTGGCCATGGCACTGGACCGTACAGCTCTTATCGAGAGTGTTCTCCAGTCCACCGACAATCCGGCATTCAGCCTGATTGCTCCAGGCTATTCGGTTGATGGTGTTGCCTACGATGAAGGACGTTCGGATTTCGGTCTTTCAGCAACTGCCGATGTTGAAGGTGCCCAGGCCATGCTCACCGAAGCCGGTTATCCCGGTGGAGACGGCTTCCCCACACTGGAGCTGAGCTACTACACCAATGAAACAGTCAAGAATATCGTTGAAGCCATGCAGCAGATGTGGCAGGAAAATCTGGGAATCAAAGTGAACGTATCCACCGAAGAATGGGCTGTCTACTATGAGAACATCCAGGCGCTTAACTACGATGTCGGTGCGATGGGATGGGGAGCGGATTACATGCATCCCATGACCTTCTTTCCCTTGAGACTCAGCGATGGAGTTATGAACAACTCCGGTTGGGCTAATGCCGAATATGATGAACTGGTAAAACAGGCTCAAAGCGAAACTGATCCTCTTAAGGCTATGTAGCTGATGAGGGACGCTGAAGATGTACTGATGGCTGAGATGCCTCTTATTCCTATTTACTTCCGCACATACCCCATGATGATGGCCTCCTATGTGAAGGGTTGGTACATCACACCTCTGAAAAACATGTATCTTTCAGGTGCGTATATCGAGAAATAGTTTCTTCAGGTTTTTTACCTTTGAATTGGGGCCGCCTTGATGTTTTCAGGGCGGCCCTTTATTTATCTGCAGGAGTTGTAACAATGAAGGTCATACTGAAAATGAAAGACGGCAGTGAGATGCTCTTTGAGTTGTTTCCGGAGAAAGCACCGATTACCGTAAGTAATTTTGTATCTCTCGTTGATAAAGGCTTTTATGACGGTTTGAGTTTTCACCGCGTCGTCAGGGATTATGTGATACAGGGCGGTTCGGAAGATAATACCTGTATGTGCCCCACAGACTTCACCATTAGCGGTGAGTTCGCAGAGAATGGCCACGACACAGGTCTTGAACATGTCAGGGGTGCCATTTCCATGGCTCGGGATGATGATTTCGACAGTGCCGGTACACAGTTTTTCATCGTCCATCAGAATGCACACAAACTGGACGGACAATACGCGGCATTCGGAATTCTGCTCGAAGGTTTTGAAACACTCGATTCAATTGCATCGGTGGAAACTGCAGCTCCGGAGCTGGAAAACAGGCCCCTGGAGATGCAGATTATCAAGACGATACAGATAGTGGAAGATCGGGAGTGACAAGCTGGGGAACAGTAGTTAATGAATGGAATCATTGCCGGTTGAATCTATGTTAAAATATTCACCATGAGTGTGATGCAGTGTCCGTTATGTTCCTATGAGTACGACGATAAGCTCGAAGATGTTCCCTGGAACGATCTTCCCGATGACTGGACATGTCCGGTCTGCGGTTCTCCCAAATCAATTTTTGTCGAGATTAGCGGGAAAGAGGAGGCGGAGAAACCTGCCGCTCCAGCCGTTTACGAGTGCAAACTCTGTTCCAATCTTTATGAGGAAGATAGGGAAGGAGTTCCCTGGAACGATCTTCCCGACGACTGGGTCTGTCCGGTCTGCGGCGCGCCGAAGGATCTTTATTCGCCGGTTCAGTCAGCTGCAGATGCAGCTGAGGCGAGTACTGCCGGTGCGGATTCCGGTGTACCCGCCGATTATCTTTCCGAGTGGAAAAGACCGGCGGATGATTTTGAAACCCGCATGGCCGATATTCACCTCATGGCCGAAACCGGGAACTCCATTTATGAGCCCATGCGCACCCGTCTCCCGGTATTTTCCTGGGATGAAATACTCATCAAGGGGGCCCAGCTTTCAAGACTGCCGCTGAATAAAAGTCAGCCGGTGAGTACCCGGACGGTTATCGGACCGGGAGCTGCTGTTCCCATGGTGCTGGATACACCGCTGATTGTTTCCCATATGTCCTTCGGAGCTCTGTCCCGGGAGGCCAAGCAGGCCCTGGCGAAGGGGAGTGCCGGTGTACAAGGCGCCCTGTGTTCCGGGGAGGGCGGTATACTTCCGGAATGCCTGGATGCCGCATACAAATACATCTTCGAGTATGTCCCGAACAAATACAGCTTCACCGATGAGTACCTGAAGCAGGTGGACGCCGTGGAGATTAAAATAGGCCAGTCAGCCAAACCGGGGATGGGAGGGCATCTGCCGGCTCATAAGGTTACCCGGGAAATTGCTGAAATCCGGGGGTTCCGGGAGGGTGTGGATATCATCAGTCCTTCGAGGTTTCCGGATATAAGAACAAGAGAAGACCTGAAGGAAACCATTGACATGCTGCGGGAGAAAACCGGCGGGAAACCTGTGGGAGTGAAACTGGCCGCAGGTCATCTGGAAGAGGATATTGCCATCGTACTTTATGCCGGTGCGGATTTTATTACCATTGACGGCCGGGCCGGGGGAACCGGAGCCGCCTTGAAGATGGTGAAGAACGCGGCCACCATTCCCACTATTTTCGCCCTCCACAGAGCCCGGAAAATACTGGATGAAAGTGATGCTGAATCTGTCTCACTGATTATTACCGGAGGATTCCGGGTTTCATCGGATTTCATCAAGGCTCTGGCCATGGGAGCCGATGCCGTAGCTCTGGCCACCGCTTCCATGATGGCTCTGGGCTGCCAGCAGTACAGAATCTGCGATACCGGACGCTGTCCTGTGGGTATTGCCACCCAGGATCCGGCATTACGGGCCAGGTTGAATGTGGATACCTCGGCTCAGAGGGTGAGCAATTACTTCCGGGTGTCCACCGATGAACTCAGGGAGTTTTCCCGGCTCAGCGGCCATGAAGATGTTCATGATCTTTCAAGGTTGGACCTCTGTACTGTGAATTCCGAATTGTCCCGGCACGCGGGAATCGATCATGTATGAAGGAGAAACAAATGGCAAGTAAGGATAATCTGCAGGAAGCATTTTCAGGAGAGAGTCAGGCCAACCGAAGGTATCT
>JAUUYD010000346.1 GCA_030590585.1 Spirochaeta sp. | reverse complement strand
GCGAAGAAATTCTGAAAAAGAGAAAGGGTATTGCACTACTGAAAAATTCTTTCCCCTGAGCGCAGACGCAATTTCGCCGGTAAGTAATTTAGAGGTTGAACCTGTAATAACTACTTTGTTGCGCGGTGTATCAAGCAAATGGAGAATATAGTCTTCCCATCCTTCTATTCGATGAATCTCATCGAAAATAAAGTAAATAGTTTCTGATGATTGTTTCTCCGGATACAATGAAAAATAAGCAATTTCAATGGCTGATAACTCTTGCAGTGACAAGCTTCTCAAGCGATAATCGTTAAACTGAATCCGGCAGATATTTTCAATAAATACACCATTTTTCAACAGAGAATCCATATACTGATATGTCCGATAGGTTTTACCGGCTCTGCGGACTCCAGTAATGGCAATAGACATATTTTCAATCTCGTGGATATCCAATGTACGGTTTGTGTATTCGGGGAGAGGTTCTAACTGAAAATTACGGATTATTTCCTTGAATATTTCTGAATTCATTCACATAGCATACTTCCCTATCTTCTAAAAAGCAAGGTTTTATGCAATAGCTTTCTTTTTGAAAGAAAGAATATCGTTGTGTGCAGTTCTATGGATTAATCGGTCCGGTGCCGCAATTGAGCAGCTTGTAAAAAAATTACATCCGGAAAAGCATATCCTCGTAAGTGGGCAGAGGCCAGTAATCCCGTCCAAGCATGGGCTCCAGATCGTCTCCGCATGAACGAAGGACAGCCATCTGAACAAAGATTTTTTCTTTAAAAGCCACAGCCTGGGCATGCTCATCTTCAATGGCGTTCACTGTTTCCAGTAAATCCTTGAGCCTGTCACTTTCGGTTTTCAGGCAGTTGAGGGCATTCACCACATCATCCAGAATTTCAAGCTGTGCAACAGGTTCCACCCTGGAACCGGCAGCCTTCAGGGCGCTGATACTTCCGGCCAGGATCGCGGCATACTCGTTACCTGCAGGAAAAATCAGCTTATCGGCCATATCGATCATTACACCTGCCTCGACATTAATCTGCATGGCGTACTGCTCCATGTAAATGTTCACCCGGCTTTCAATTTCGGTTTTGCTGAGTACCTTGTGCTTTTCAAAAGTGGAAATACTATCGCGTTTCATATACTCCGGCAGGGCATAAACCGTGGCAGGGATGTTAGGAAGCCCCCGTTTCTCAGCTTCGGACACCCACTCATCAGAATATCCATTTCCATTAAAGACGATACGGCCATGGGCCTTATATGTCTCCCGGGTAATCTTCTTAATCTCGTCATTTACATCCGGGGATTTTTCCAGGCGCTCGGCAAACTCGCTGAGTATTTCCGCCACTGCCGTATTGAGCACAACATTGGGACCGGCGATGGACTGACTGGAAGCTACCATGCGGAACTCGAATTTGTTCCCGGTGAAGGCGAAAGGACTGGTCCGGTTACGGTCGGTCATGTCCATAGGCAGTTTGGGCAGGGTGGAAACCCCGATTTCCATATTCTCACCGGCCCGGCCGGGGACGGGTTTGCCGGCAGCTATAGCCTCCATGATTTCGGTAAGCTGATCGCCGAGAAACATGGAGATGATGGCCGGAGGAGCCTCGTTGGCTCCCAGGCGATGGTCGTTACCCGAATTGGAAGCTGATGCCCGGAGTATGGGCGCGTAGACATCCACGGCCTTTATGGTGGCGGAAAGAAAGAGCAGAAACCGGGCGTTTCTTCGGGGATCGTCCCCGGGTTCAAGAAGATTCTGACCATCATCTGTGGCCATGGACCAGTTATTATGCTTACCCGAACCGTTCACCCCGGCAAAAGGCTTTTCGTGAAGAAGGGCAACCAGGCCGTGCCTGAGGGCCACCTTCTTCATGGTTTCCATCACCAGCTGATTTGAGTCAACCGCCACTGAAACCGGCGCGTAGATGGGGGCGAGTTCAAACTGATGAGGGGCCACCTCGTTGTGCTGGGTTTTGGCGGAGATACCCAGCTTCCAGAGTTCGAAATTGAGTTCCTTCATGAACGCGGCCACCGGTTCCTTGATGGCACCGAAGTAGTGGTCATCCATTTCCTGACCCTTCGCCGGAAGACAGCCGAAGACGGTACGCCCGGTGAGCTGGAGATCCGGGCGCTCATCGTAATAATCCTTGTCGATCAGGAAATATTCCTGTTCAGGGCCTGCGGTGGTAACGATGCGTTTGGTCGTGGTGTTTCCCAGGGTCTTGAGTATTCGCATTCCCTGTTTACTCAAAGCCTCGGCGGATCGAAGCAGGGGAACCTTCTTGTCCAGGGCTTCTCCGGTGTAGGAGACAAAAGCTGTGGGAATGCAGAGAGTGAGATCGCCTCCCTGCTCCTTCAGAAATGCAGGACTTGTCGTGTCCCAGGCCGTATAGCCCCGGGCTTCAAAGGTGACTCGCAACCCCCCTGAAGGGAAGGAAGATGCATCGGGTTCTCCCTGAATCAGCTCTTTTCCGCTGAACTCCATGATTACCGTGCCGTCGTCCTGAGGGGATATAAAGGAATCGTGCTTCTCTGCGGTAGATCCGGTTAAGGGCTGGAACCAATGAGTGTAGTGAGTGGCTCCTCTCTGGGTTGCCCAGTCTTTCATAGCGCTGGCCACAACCTCGGCAACCTCCAGGGTAAGGTCTTTTTCACCCACCTGAACCGCCTTTACTTCTTTAAAGATGGTTTTAGGGAGCCATTCCCGCATGGTTTTATCGTTGAAACTATTGCTTCCATAGATATCGTCGACGGTGATGCTGGTGTAATCAATTTTGCTCATTATTTTCTTCCTGATGTTCTTCAAGTTATCGGGACAATCCCGTAGGAAGATTGAAAAAGCAATTATCGTGCCAGTCATGTTGTGCCGATTTAATTAGGTTTGGATGACCTCCTGTCGCAAAAAGCTACATACTTGTAGGTATTCGGGGCGTGGAAGCTACGGGGATGTAGGAATTGGAGGGCTCAGCCGTCGAACTCCTCATCCAGGCGGGTCCGGTACCAGCCGGTGAGGGCTATTACCCGATTGGTGAAGGAGTCCTCCGCCCGTTCAAGAAAGGCCTTTACGCTCAGGGTTTTAGCGGACATTGTGCCGTACATTAGTAAACCTTCTTCAACCGGTATGACCATGAGGTGAATCTGCATATTTCCCGGATCAGCTATCCGGATTAAGCCCTTGTATCGCATCGGTGTGAGATTAATAATCTCTGCGGCAAAGGCATTCGGACCGGCGTGAAAGGTCATTGATGACTGGTTTTTACTGAAGCTCTTGTCCTTCTGGTGAATCAGTATCGTATCTTCTGCCGGTATCGTAGATACAATCGAATCCGGGAGAGCCTCTTTTGGTTTTTTCAGGTCGGCAATTGTCCAGGATTCTTCGAAGAGAAGGCGCATCTCTTCTCTGGATGCCGAATAGTATTCCAGTCCCTGAAGAGTGCTGACTGACCGGAGGATGTTGTAAAGTGTCAGCTTCCTGTTATCAGGGGTCATCTCCCGATATTTTTTCGGCAATTCATCAAAGGGTGTGAAAAATAAACCTTCGATACCGATGTTCAAATCCCCGGCAATCATTTTCCTGGCTATACCGGCGGTGAGTGAGTTATTCGGAAGCAGTCCCGGGGATACCCCATCGCCGTGAAAGCGCAGGAGTTCTCCATCGTTCATCAGGACGGATCGGTCGGCTGGGGATATCGAAGGTAGGACGTTATTTAATGATGGGAGAGTTCCACCGCTCTGGGAGAATCCAGGGGAGGTAATAGCTATGAAAATAAGAAATACAAAACTGATTTTTATGTGAAGACGGGTAATCATGCTTTTTAAAATACATCCGGGAAGAAACTAAGGCAAATAGTTAAAGAAATCTTGACCGCTCAGATAAAACGAT
>JAUUYD010000017.1 GCA_030590585.1 Spirochaeta sp. | reverse complement strand
ATATGAAAGAATAAACGATTTTTACGTTGAAGTTTTTTTTGATACGAATAGAGTCTTAACAGCCATTGATAACAGCACTATAGTATGTCACGGAGAAATTCTATGCCCCGTGATATCTATAATGTAAATATTGAGAGTCAACTTCCCCTTGTCAGTCCAATGGAGTTAAAAACGTCGTTGCCTGTCGATGATGAACTTGCAGTGGAAATTGTCGGCTTCAGAGATGATATCATCAGAATCCTGAAACATGAAGATGACAGGTTTCTTGTTATATGCGGCCCCTGTTCCATTCACGATCCTGATGCGGCTCTGGATTACGCTGAGAAACTGAAAAAACTCAGGGACAAATACTCCAGCAGCATGAATCTGGTAATGAGGGTATATTTTGAGAAACCGCGTACCAGTCTCGGGTGGAGGGGACTCATCGTCGACCCCCACCTTGACGGCAGCTACAGTATACATGAAGGCCTGCATGAGGCGCGGCGCTTGTTGATTGAGATTGGGAAAATTGGATTGCCTGCAGGAACTGAAGTTCTCGATCCGATAATACCTCAGTATATTGCTGACCTTATTTCCTGGTCTGCTATCGGTGCCAGGACTACTGAATCTCAAACTCATCGTGAAATATCCAGCGGTTTGTCCATGCCGGTAGGCTTTAAAAACGGGACTGATGGAGATTTATCCAAAGCCGCCAATGCAGTTCAGTCTGCACAGAGCGGGCATAGCTTTATCGGTATCGATCAGGACGGAAGAACCTGCATTTTTAGAACATTTGGAAATCGAAGCGGACATGTTATTCTTCGCGGCGGGTCCAGCGGTCCGAATTATTATGAAGAACATATTGAAAAAACTGAAGAACTGCTTTCGGATATAGGTGTAAAACCCTCAATAGTTATTGACTGCTCTCATGCAAACTCAGGAAAAAAGTATGAAAGGCAATCCCGTGTTTTCCGGGCAGCACTTGATTTGCGATCCCGTGGGCATGATTCTGTAAGAGGTGTAATGCTGGAAAGCAATATCGTCCCGGGCAGGCAGGATATTCCACAGAACCTCTCCAGTTTAAGCTATGGACTTTCCATTACTGATGCCTGCATAGGATGGGAAGAGACGGAGGAACTGATAACCCGGGCAGCACACGAACTCGGAGGATAGTCATGACCCGACGCGAAAGACTCGGTACGCGTTTGGCTGGTTTACTTAAAGATCTCCTGGGAAACAAGGGCTCGTGGTCCGGGGGTGTTGATTCAGGCACCAGCCTTGACGGAAGGCCTGTCTCCTGGCTGCTTACCGCCCAGAGAGCCGGTGAACGTATTACCCTGTTGGAAACTGTCACTGCAACTGATCAATCCTCCCGGGTTGTCCGTTACTGGCTGCTCAAACCCGCAGAAGACGGCAGGTGGCAGCTTGAGGCTGCAGAGAAGAATCATGAAGCTCTGGAAGAAGAGTGGATTAATGATGAACTTGAAGAAACCATCGGAAGGCTTGAAGATCCGCAGACAGCGCAGTCCATCCTTGAAGTACCAAAGGCCCGTGTTCTGGATCCGGTTGTAAGCTCACCAAGTTCAGGTTTATGGCCGAGACGGTTCCGTACAGTTGCCGGATTAGCTTTTTTCCTAACAGCCTTTTTCATACTTGCTGCGGTAGGATCTCTCCAGTATCAAAAAATGATAACTCTTGTCGGAAATTTGAATTCGGCAATAGGAATCTCCTCAACAAAGCAAACCCAGGCGGTTGAAACCTTGAGTAATAGGCTTGAGGCCATGGATGAAGAACTCGAGCAATTAAGAGATGACGTACAGAGAGAACGGATGGCGTTTGAATTCAGCCGGAAAAATACAGCCATGACCTTACGGCAGCAGGCTGACGAACTCCCCTGGAATGATTACTCTCTGAACCGTGCTTATAATTATCTCGCCGACCGAATTGAATCATCAGGAAGTTATGGTGATATCATCTACCAGCTTTCAAGACTACCCGAGGATAATGCCCAGGCTGAAACAATTATGGCAGTCGATCGAGCCAATATTGTCCCTTTATCCGATTACAGATCGACAGTACCCGGTTTATCATTTCCAGTTCGTTTTGATGGAGAGCAGGCTGAAGGAAAGGATTTCATGATATCAAGCGGTTTCGGAGAACTGCGGCCATCAAGTCTCGGTACAGGCGGTTATCTGCCTCATATGGCAGTGGATATCATCAATGTCAGGAATATCCTGACCGTAACGCCTGAGAATGCCATCGTTCGTTATCAGGGTGAACCCGGAAGTGTTGTATCGGCCTATGACGGTACCGTCCTCTACTCTGGATATGATTCAGTCTACGGTTGGCTTTTGGAAGTTTCACATGAATTGAAACCCGAATGGACTTCAAAATACAAAGGGGTTGAGAGGCTCACCACCTTTTATGCACATATGTCTGAGGACCCGGGATGGAAAGGCAGCGAGATAGTTCATCAGAATGAAAAGCTGGGGAAGATTGGTGATACAGGGCGGGCTACCGGCCCACATCTTCATTTTGAGGTAAGAATCTACCGCAGCAATGGTGAGTTTACCAATCGATACGGTCACTTTGATAGAATTAATCCATATATTATAAATGAATAAGTGGTATCGTAACTTTCGCTATGATTCGTCCATTGGACTCATCAGAAAATTCAGTTCATCGTAGGATATGGTATCACTATCCACCCTGATACTCTGTAAGTCATCCAAACCTTCACGGATTTCTTTTACATCGTTAAGATGACCGGCTGCAATACGTCTAAGTTTTGGACGCATTGATTCAAAAGGGCTGGAAAATGCCCCATTTGTCGACAAGAGACTATCCAGAAGCCTCCCGTAAGATTTTTTAAGTTTCATGATGGAATGCAGATAGGAATCCCGGCGTATCAGATGACTGTTTTCTTTCAGAGAGCTGTAGAGTTTATGAATGGAGGTATCGATAAAAAGGGTGTCTTCCAGCACCTTGTCTGCGAAGTATTCGGCATCTACATTGAGTTTTACAGCATCATCAAGTGTTCTGATCAGCGCAGTCATAAAGAAAATATTATCATCGTAATGAATTTTTTCAGGCATTTGTGCTTAGGTAATCCTCCATTCGCATTATCGGCGTGGTAATCTCATTGCTTGACGGTTATTCCCTTTCCGGGTAAGGTATTCGGACTCCTTTCCCGCTCCTTGAAGCGGGACGAGTTTAAGTCCATAAGGAGGACAGTTTAATGAAGACCTATGAGTTGGTCTGCGCCTTCCGAATGAAAGAAGGCCAGGATGTGGCAGGTATAGAAGCCGTCAAGAATATATTGACGGATAAAAAAGCCGTCATCAAGTCGGAAGAAGATATGGGAGACCGTGAACTTGCCTATGAAATAGACAAGGAAACCCGCGGCCGATACCGTTTATTCAATGTAGAAGTCGATCAGGAAAAACTTCCCAAAATCGAAGACGCTCTCAAGTTACGTAAAGAAATATTGCGTTATTTGTTTGTAGTAACAAGCAGTTGATTCCCAAACGTAGCAAGAGAAATACCCTTGGGTATTTCCGAGCGAGTGCCGGGAAAGCATGGTTTCATACCTCGCGGCTTTGCCGCGGAACAGGGAGTCGCTTGAGCGACTCCGGGTCCAGGGCAAAGCCCTGGGGTATGATACCAATCATTTAGAGGAGGCGACGATGGCAGCTGATATTAATAAAGTTATTCTTGTTGGTCGTCTGACCCGTGACGCGGAACAGTCATACACACAGGGCGGCTATGCTTTGCTGAAGTTCAGCATTGCCGTTAATCGCCGGCGGAAACAGGGCGATCAGTGGGTTGAAGAAGGTAATTTCTTCGACGTCACCGTTTTTGGCCGTCAAGGTGAAGCCATTGCCAGTTACATGACTAAAGGCAAACAGGTTGCTGTTGAGGGTCAGCTCAAGCAGGATCGCTGGGAAGATAAGAACGATGGCAGCAAGCGTTCCAAAGTTGTTATCATAGCCGACAATATTCAGCTCCTCGGAAGCCGGGACGGTGGTTCACAAAGCGGCGGAAATTATAACTCTGATAATAGTTGGAATAAGCCTGGTCCCTCACAAGCTCAGGCTCAATCTGCTCCTCAGAGTGCTTCCCAACCTCAACAGGGACCTCCTCCTACTAACTTCGAAGACGACATACCTTTCTAAAGAAAGAATCAGGAGACAAAAAATGTCCGATTATTCAAACAGCAATACGGATTCCGGCGATGATCGCCGGCCTTCAGGACCCAGAGACAGAGACCGCGGCTCAATGCAAGGCGGACCACGGCGCAAGTATTTCAGACGCAAGGTCTGTAAGGTTTGTATAGGCAAGGCACATGTGGATTATAAAGATTCCGATTCCCTTCGCCGTTTCACAACAGAACGGGGTAAAATTCTACCTCGGCGGATCACCGGTACCTGTGCCAAGCATCAGAGGCTTGTTGCTCGTGAAATCAAGAGAGCCAGATCGTTAGCTCTGCTTCCGTTTGTAAACAAATAAGGAGGATGACCAGATGAAGATTATTCTCTACAAAGACGTTCCGAACCTGGGTGAAGAAGGTGATATAAAGATTGTTGCCGACGGTTATGCGAGAAATTTTCTTATTCCCAAGAAATTTGCGGTTAGATATAACAAGTCCACTGAAATCGAATTGGCACAAAAGCAGCAATCCATTACCCGGCGCAAGAAAGAAAAATCCAATGATGCTGCAGATCTGAAATCTCGTATCGAAGCTCTTGCGATGGATCTGGCTGTTGCAGCCGGTGATAAGGGAAAACTGTTCGGCTCAGTAACTTCAACTGCTGTTGTCGACTATTTACATTCCCAGGGTTTGGAGATAGAACGCAAAAAGGTAGAACTGCCCGACGGCGGTATAAAGCAGATTGGTTCTCATAACGTAAAGATTAAACTTTACGGCGGTGAGGAGGCCTCACTCAAGGTAAATGTCAGCTCATCAGGTGATGAGAAAGCTGAGAAAGCTGCTGTTGCTGAAAAGAAACCGGCTGCTGAACCTGAACCCGTCGCGAAAACCGTCATACCTGAAGAAGTGAGTTCTGAAGAGGCTGTTCCCGAAACTGAAGAGAGCTGACAGGCTTTGGCCGAAGCCGTCCTGAAGGACTCAATTCCGCCTTATCACGAAGAGGCGGAAATGGCCACCATAGGTGCGCTTCTGCTGAACTTCTCAGTTGATTTACTGGATGAAGTTCAGCAGTGCGTTCGTCCGGACGACTTCTTTAAAGGTGCTCATCAGTATATTTTCAAGTCTATTATATCACTTCATGAAAAGGGCGAGGGTATTGATATACTCACCCTTACAGCCGAACTAACGGCTTCCGGGAATCTTGAAAAGTCAGGAGGTGCATCGTACGTTGCCTCATTAACTTCACGGGTTCCGACCACTGCTAACGTTTCGTACTATGCCAAGATCGTACAGGAAACCAGCATACGTCGTTCCCTTCTGAATACAGCCCGTCAGATCATTTCTGAAGCTCATAACGATTCCCTTGAAACCCGTCTTATTATCGAGGATGCGGAAAAATCAATCTTTGATCTGAATGATAATCAGAGCCGGGGAGAACTTAAACCCGCCAGGGAAGTAATTCAAAAAACCATTAAAACGATTGAGGACCGCTATCGTACCAAAGAAAGCTATACTGGCGTTCCTTCGGGGTTTGATGGATTGGATAGCTTGACAAGCGGATTCCAGAATTCGGAAATGACAATCATCGGTGCCCGTCCCTCTATCGGGAAAACGGCTTTGGCGCTATCCATGGCAACAAATATTGCTGTAAAAAATCGTATCCCCTGTGGTTTCTTCACACTTGAGATGTCTGAGGTTTCCCTGATGATGCGTGTTGTTTCGGCTGAAAGCAAGATTAATTCCAATAACCTGCGTACCGGATTACTCCGGCCTTCAGATTTCAACAAACTCACTGAAGCTGCCGGAAGGATATATGATTCCCCCCTGATACTGCAGGATACACCGAATATACCTCTTCTTGACCTGCGTTCTCTGGCCCGGAAAATGGTAACAAAGCATGGTGTCAGGATTATTTTTGTAGACTACATTGGGTTGATATCACCTGAGGATGTTAAACAGCCCCGGCATGAACAGATATCCCTGATCAGCCGCTCTCTCAAAGCATTGGCAAGGGAACTGGACATACCCATAGTAGCGCTCTCTCAGGTTGGACGTCAGTCAGAGGGGAAAGCGCCGTCATTAGCCGATCTCAGGGAGTCCGGTGCTCTTGAACAGGATGCGGATGTCGTACTTTTTCTTCACCGTGAACGTGTTGTTGACACGGATGAAGATGCACATGAAAATAGTTCTGTTATCAAGACTGAATTGATTATTGCCAAACAGCGCAATGGTCCTACTGGTACAGTGCATGTGGCTTTCATTCCGCATTTTACACGTTTTGAAAATCTTAGTTATGATGACAGATAACGGAGGCTATCAGTTATGGCGCTTTCTGATAATTACGATCTCTCAGACCTGATGAACCAGATGGAAGACTTTGTTTTTACAGAACTTGAGAATCAACTTGCTGCAATAGCTGACGAAGATATTTGCAAATGCAACGACTGTATTCTTGATATGGCATGCTATGCATTGAACAATGTTCAACCGAGGTACCGCTCTTCATTGATGGGTTCCCTGTATGCCAGAGTGGAAAATTCTGAAGTGAATAAAAGTGTCAAAGGAAATGTAACTGAAGCAATTCATAAAATCAGTCAAAATCCTCTATGCGGAAACACCAAGTAAGTGCTTTGTCTCTACATCCTTAAGAGAATTGGGAATCATCCAGAATCTGACTGATCCTTCTGGGATCGATAACCCTGCCGTCACGGTAAATAATGACATTCTCAATTGCTCCGGGTGACGACCATATTTTTTCATTATCAGGCCGAATGGCGATCCATCCTCCATCATTGAAGAAATAGACTTTCAACAAAGACCTTCCATTATCGGCGTCCCATAGAACCATAGCTCCATCATTATCCAGGCCGTAAAGAACATCAGCTCTGAGTGCAAGATCAAAAACAGATTCATCCCATTGGAACGATATTCTGCGTGATCCGTTTATTTTCAGAACTTCTCCGCCTGCAGTTGTAAAGATGCTTTTTCCACTGGGCTCAGATAGAATTACGGCATTAAGATCTTCGCCTGTAAATTCCAGAATTTTTTTACTTTGTTCGGGATTCTCTTTATCATGGAGCAGTATTGAAGTTTTTGATCCGCCGGCAGGGCTACGGGTTACACCTATGGTATAAATACCGTTTGGCCCTGTTTCAACACGATAAATCATAAAACGGTTATCAGGGACAGGTACAGACTCTCTTGTTTGTGTGTCCACCTGTTCCAGAGCTGATCCGGCACGCCCGGTAGAAGATCGTCCGGCAAGAAGGTATCCACCATCTATTGAATAAGCAGAGTCAAGTATGCCAAGTGCCGAATATGTTGAAAATATTTCGCCTGTAAAGCTGCTCATAATCTTAACTGTGCCATTACGGTCAACACTCAACATTCTTTCATCATCAATAATATCAAGTTTTTGAAGTTTCCCATCAACAGGAAACAGAGTCACATATTCTGGAGAACTGAAGCGAAGTCTACGAATCCCGCTGCCAATATCATCGTTGCCTTTATCCCATAACAGAATGGTACCATCTTCCAATATCCTGATACCGGTATCTGAAGATCTGGAATCTGTATTAATCTCTTCACGTGTTACCGTGGACAGATCCTGAGTATCACCGTTTGAGTTTTCTTTGAAAAAAGGAGAAGTGAAGCGCAGAATTTTACTTCCACCGCTTATATAAATTGATTCATCATGGAAAGCCATGGAGTCAGGCTGCCAGAGGCGATCGTTAATCAGGGGTGAAAAACCTGTCAGTCCTTGTGAATAAAGGCTGCCGGATTCAGACATGAGATAAGTCGTTCCGTTTCTCCGCAGAACTTTCATGGCCTGAATTGATACATCAAGTGTCAGCGGCTCTGCTGTCGTTGACAAATTGGCAGTACCGAAATCCCGTGGTAGAAAGCGTTCATTACGTACTTTATATTGATGAAGGAAAGAGCCTGCCATATTTTCAGCAAGAGCATCAATCTCCCCATCTTCTTTATCTATTGAAACATCCTTGAGACCGGGTATCTCTATTTGATCGAGAACCACACCGGTTTGCCTGTTTACAAGAAAAAGAGTCTCATTCCTGTAACCGAACAATGTTGTTTTTGATTCAGTCTGTAGAACTCTTATTCCCTGAAGATTAGAAATGGTTTCGGTTGAAAGTTTGAGCACTGAACTACGAATATCCCAGTAACGAATGGCACCTGAAACCATGTAGGTCATCAGAATAGTTTCTGTTGATCCGATATAACCGGTGTTATACAAAGAGGGTAGCCGTTGAAGATATGAAAGTCTTCGTCCTGTACGTCCTTCAAGAACGATGATGCTCGGTGAACCGAGGTTGCCTATGGTCAGATAACGACCTCTGGCCGACCATGAAGTGAATAAGGGCTCAGATTCCAATTCATAATCATATTCAATTTCTTCATCATTCCAGTTCCAGACTGAAACAGTGTAAATACCATTTTTTGATGTTATGACAGCCGCTCTGCTATTTACCGGATCAACCTTCAGGTCATAAATATTCTCATCTGTAACACGAAAACGGTGAAGAACCTTATTGTCCCCGGGACGTGTGACAATAAGCCGTCCATCTATACCGGCAGAGACTATTGTTTTTGATTTTTCATGCCATTGAACTGCAACCGGTATGCCATCATGTCCCGACTGCAGAACCAGACGGTAAGAAGCGGATAGCGAAAATATCGAAAAAGTTGATAGAATTAGGAGTAGTGTGTTCTTTTTAAAATTATTCATGTTTTCTCCTGTCAGCGGCCGTTTAAGTGAACGATATCACCAGTTGTAGCGGCAATGGCGATTAACAGCACGAGTATAGTACCGATAAACTGATATCTGTAGACATATTTCGGGTTTAACTGCCTTCGTCTTATTATTTCGAATACAAAGAGTACGATCTGCCCCCCATCCAATACGGGAATGGGAAGAAGATTCAGAAATGCCAGAGATATGGAAATTAAGGACATCAGTTCAAAAGACCATAATAAGCCGGGACCAAATCCATTACGGAAACCTTCCGCAACAACTGCACCGGTATCCGAAATCAGTCTGATAGGACCTGAGACCGCATTTTGTAATTCAACACCCATAAAGAGCATCCGCATGCCCTTCATAGTTGAGCTGAGAATATCAAAAGTTTCATCAAAACCTTTAATCAAAGCCTGGAATATATCTAATTGTATCGATCGGCCTGTCATTATCCTGAACGAAAGATCTGTTGTGAAGTTAAGCGCTGAAACAGGCTGTAAGGTTCTCTTCTCACCTTGTCTCTCAACAATGATTGTTGCAGTTTTTTCTTCCAGACCTGCAAGAATGCTGTAAAAAGCTACAGTATGCGGGATATTCCTTCCATTAATCGATAATACTCTGTCACCCGGATTCAGGCCGGCTGAATAGGCTGAACTGCTGTGAACCGATTTAGCAATAACCGGATCTACCCAGTTCAAAACTCCGATTATGGCGATTCCGGTCTTTCTGTCGAGCTTCGGCGTTATAGTCAGAGATAAACTGCGTCCGTCCCGAAGAATACCAAGCCTCAGCTCTTCGCCGGGACGAAAAATGAGAAAGCGTCGCAACTCATTAAATCGGTCAACAGGGTTGCCATCCACTGAAATGATAATATCTCCGCTTTTCAGTCCGGCAGTATCAGAAGGCCACATTTCTTTTTCCAAAGACCACTCAGAAGCAAGAATAATCTTAGGTTCCGTATAATACTCCGCAAATCCAATCCAGGAAATCATGGTAAAAACGAAAACGGCAAATAGAATATTTGCCAGAGGACCGGAGAAACTGACAATGATACGTTTTAAAGGTGATGAACCGTAGAATTCGCCTTTAACCCCTGGTATATAATCCAGCTTTTCATCAAGGGCCTGACGAAAAGACTGTTCGCCGTAAAAACGGCAGTAACCACCCAGAGGTATTAATGACAAGCGGTATTCTGTCTCATTTTTTTTAAAACCGAAAATTCTGCGGCCAAATCCTATGGAGAAGGTTTCTACCTTGATACCAACTGCCCGGGCTGCAAAATAATGGCCGCTTTCATGGACGAGTACAACAATTGAAAGGCCGATAATGCCTAACAAAATTTCATAAAAGCTGCTGAACACAATCAAACCGCCAGTTGTAGAAACAGTATGAAAACCGGTGCTGTCAGCAGTACTGAATCGATAGAATCCAACATGCCGCCGCGGCCGGGTATAACATTACCTGAGTCCTTAGCGCCGACAGCTCGTTTAATTGCGGATTCAACCAAATCCCCCATTGTGGTTGTAAAAGCGGTAACGATTCCGAACAGTACAAGCTGCCATAACGGGTGTGGTAATAACGTTGGAGCAAAGTAAGAAGAAATCAGTATTACTGCCACCGATGTGAGCATACCTCCAAGGAAACCTTCCAGGCTTTTATTAGGGCTGACTACAACAATATTCCTATGCTTGCCGAAAATCACTCCAAAAAACCATGCAAGGGCATCATTAAGAAATACTGTCAGCATAAATATAAGAATAACAAGTTCTGCATTATCAAACCACGTAAGTCTGGCTACCCACCAGATAAACAAGCCGGGGTAAATAATCATCAGGAGCCTTGATCCCATTCTGTAAATTCCATTGGTGATTTCAATTTCCTTTACAAATACCGCATCGGATAAAGCCCAGATCAGGACTCCGGCAAATACGGCTGTTGTCAGGTTAATCGGTATCCATCCCATATTTACCAACCAGGCCATTAAAGGTGGAACCCCGGGGATAAAGGCAGTCCACAAAGGCATCTTTTCGGTAACATTTGAAAGCATGGTCCTCATTTCAAAACCGCAGAGTATCCCGACGAAAATCAACAGGATTATTACACTGAGATGTCCATGCTGAGGTAGAAAAAGTATCAGAGCAATCAGCATCGGGATTGCAAGGAAAAAGAGAAGCAACCTTGTTATGGTATTAGTCATTTAGAAACTCCGCCGAAACGTCTCTGCCGTTTCCTGTAATGCGCAAAAGCATCATCAAGTTGAATTGAAGACCAGTCAGGCCAGTACACATCAGAGAAAAAAAGTTCCGCGTATGCTGCTTGCCAAATAAGAAAATTGCTTATTCTCAGTTCCCCACCAGTCCGGATAAGTAGGTCGAGATTGGATATCTCAGGATGGTCTAAATGAGCATTGATGGAATCTTCATTAATCTCACCGGGGCTTCCGCCGGCATCACAGTAACGTTTTACAGCTCTGATTATTTCATCACGACCACCGTAATTGATTAACAGGTTTACCCTCATACCGGGAAAAGATTTTGTATCTTCCTCAACAAGAAGTATCTCATCACGAACTTTGGGTGGAAGTCTTTCAAGATCCCCTGAGTGGATTACACGTAAACTGTGTTCCTTATAGAACTCATACTGCCTGCGAAGACGAGTCTTAATGAGGCCCATCAGGAAATTTACTTCATCCTCGGCTCTGCGCCAGTTTTCAGTAGAAAAGGCAAAAAGTGACAAGGTGGAAACTCCTGAATCAGAGGCGTGTGCTACGATTCGTTTGGCGGATTCAAGGCCTTCCTTATGACCGCTTGTACGTGGAAGTCCGCGTTCACTGGCCCATCGGCCGTTACCATCCATTATGATACCGACATGAGACGGTATGGATAAATTTTCGGGGGCCATCAGACCTCCATAATTTCCTTTTCCTTAACTTTCAAAGCATCAGCAATTTTTTCAACATATTTATCTGTAAGTTTTTGAATCTCATCTATACCTTTTTTTTGTTCATCTTCAGTGAAGTCGCCGTTCTTGATCTGGTCGTTGGTATCACGTCGTATATTTCGTACTGAAACTCTGGCGTTTTCCGATAAACTCTTTGCCTGTTTAACCAAGTCCTTCCTTCTCTCTTCGTTGAGAGGTGGAATGCTTATTCGAATAACTTTACCGTCGTTACCCGGATTCAGCCCAAGTTCAGAAGAGAGTATTGCTTTCTCAATATCAACAATGGAATTTCTATCAAAGGGCTGAATTACGATGAGTCTGGCTTCAGGAATAGATATGTTTGCGAGCTGATTTAATGGTGTAGGTGTACCGTAATACTCAACACGAACTTTGTCGAAAAGTGCTGCAGAGGCTCTTCCAGTCCGCAAAAGATTGAAATCGTCTCCCAACGCCCCAATGCTTTTCTTCATTCGTTCTTCGGCTTTGGCTTTTACCTCTTGCATAATTTCCTCCTGCTTAATTCCGTTAATTAAGAGATCGGCAGATCCCGGTCTCTTGTTTATTCCCATACTAGTGCCTGGAAAATATGGGATCACACCCTACGGCTCTGCCTTAGGGTGCATGGCCGAGCAGCTGTAAAGCAGCGACCAGGCCCCGGGGTATGATACCATTCATTATACTAGTCTTCCTGACCGACTGCGATATATGCATATTCTGTCAGTTCAATTGTTCCGCTGACAGCTTTGGCCGTTTCCGATACAACTATTTTAACAGCTTTCTTATCTTCTTTGACAAAACCCTGGTCAAGAAAGCATATCTGAGACAGGTGTTTATTCAGCTTCCCTTGTACGATTCCCTTAATAACCTTTTCCGGCTTATCCCCAAGATTGTTGGCCTGGGTCGTGAAAATTTCCTCCTGCTCTTTCAGATACACAGGGTCAACAGCTGTTCGGTCCAGATAAGTGGGGTTGAAAGCTGCGGCATGAAGAGCAAGATCAAAGGCAAGAGCCTTTACCTCATCCCTGGATGCGGTATCAGCAGTATCACAACTGAGCTTTACCATTACACCGATAGTACCGCCATTATGAGAGTAATTAACAACAACTTCATTGTCGGCAACATCCCAGTAAACCACTTTACCAAGAAGCATATTCTCTTTGAGAACAGAAATGGCTTCTTTTACCATGGTTTCAAGGGCATCTGTTTTCTTTGCGGAGCCTGATGCTGCTACTGCTGTTGCGATTCTCTCACCGGCATTACGGAAAACTTCATTCTTTGCAACGAAATCTGTTTCACAGGTTAGTTCTGCCATAGCGGCCTTACCATCTGCAATATGTGTAAAAACAGAACCGTTATTAGTTGCTCTGCCGACACGTTTGTCCGCGCTGGCAAGGCCTTGTTCTTTAAGAATTTTTTCGGCAGCTGCAAAATCACCGCCGGCATCCACCAGAGCGTTCTTGCAGTCGAGCATTCCTGCTCCGGTTTTATCACGGAGTTTTTTTACTTCTTTAGGAGTAACTGCCATGTTCCTTCTTCTCCTCTTCTTCTTTTTTGACTGTTTTTTTCTTGGCTGGAGCCTTTTTCGCAGGAGGCTTTTTTGTCTCGACTGCGGGAGTCTCGACTGCGGGAGTCTCGACTGCGGGAGTCTCGACTGCGGGAGTCTCAACTGCGGGAGTCTCGACTGCGGGAGTCT